>NZ_JANEWL010000001.1:0-156618 GCF_028069815.1 Citrobacter sp. Awk 2 | reverse complement strand
TTATATATCTGGGTGACTATTAATCTCCTTACCCTTTTATATTGAATTATTCTGCAGAAAGTGTCATTCCCCCTTATTTTGTGTTGTGATTGTTTTCGCAAAACGTTTTATTTCTGCAATAAATACAACTTTCATCCTCTAGGAAGTTGTGAGTCTTAGTGATAACGTGGCCTTTATTTGGTTAAGGGAATACGAAAATGAAAAATCTCATCACTGAGTTGTTACTTAAGCTCGCCCAAAAAGAAGAAGAGTCGCAAGACCTGGCCGCACAAGTCGCAACGTTAGAGCGGGTCATCATGGAAATGCTGCGCAACATGGCAGCAAATGAGCAGCAAACACTGATTCGTCAAATAGAAGGTGCGCTGGCAGGGGTAAGTCAAATGCCCGCATTTCTAACGACGATGCAAAGTGCTGGCGAGAACTTACCCAAAACGTGTTGAGATATCTGCAGATACTGATCCACGAATTATCATAAAAGTGTCACATCAAATACTTATAGTCGCTTTGTTTTAATTTTACCGTATTTGTACATGGAGAAAATAAAGTGAAACAAAGCGCACTCGCTATTGCCCTGTTACCCTTGCTGTTTACCCCGGTTATTTATGCAGAAACATCTACCGTAGTGGTTATGGATAATCGTGCCGCACAGGGAGATATCACCACTCCGGGTGGCGCACGTCGATTAACGACTGATCAAACGGCAGCACTACGAGATTCTCTGAGCGATAAACCAGCCAAAAATATTATTTTATTGATCGGCGATGGTATGGGGGACTCGGAAATTACCGCTGCGCGAAATTATGCTGAAGGCGCGGGTGGTTTTTTTAAAGGTATTGATGCGTTACCCCTGACCGGACAATACACGCACTACGCGTTGGATAAAAAAACGGGTAAACCTGACTATGTGACCGATTCTGCAGCTTCTGCGACGGCATGGACGACCGGGGTTAAAACATATAATGGTGCGCTGGGCGTTGATATTTACGAAAAAGATCACGCCACTATTCTGGAAATGGCTAAAGCTGCCGGTCTGGCGACAGGCAACGTATCCACTGCTGAATTGCAGGATGCCACCCCCGCCGCGCTGGTTGCGCATGTGACGTCGCGTAAATGTTACGGTCCGAGCGTCACCGCTGAGAAATGCCCGACGAATGCGCTGGAAAAAGGTGGTAAAGGGTCAATCACCGAACAATTATTGAATGCCCGCGCTGATGTTACGCTGGGGGGCGGGGCAAAAACCTTTGCTGAGAACGCTGCAGCGGGCGAGTGGCAGGGTAAAACGCTGCGTGAGCAGGCTCAAGCTCGTGGTTATCAGATGGTCAGTGATACCGCGACGCTGGCAGCCATTACCGAAGCGAATCAGGATAAACCGCTGTTAGGCTTGTTCTCTGACGGCAACATGCCGGTACGCTGGGAAGGGCCAAAAGCGTCTTACCACGGTAACCTTGATAAGCCAGTCGTGACCTGTACGCCAAATCCAAAACGCAACGACACGGTGCCAACGCTTGCCCAGATGACGGATAAAGCGATTGAGTTATTAAGCAAGAATGAAAAAGGCTTTTTCCTGCAGGTAGAAGGCGCGTCCATCGATAAGCAGGATCACGCCGCAAACCCGTGCGGCCAGATTGGTGAAACGGTCGATCTGGATGAAGCCGTACAACGTGCGCTGGCCTTCGCGAAGAAAGACGGCAACACGCTGGTCGTCGTGACCGCTGACCACGCGCATGCCAGCCAGATTGTTGCGCCAGACACCAAAGCCCCAGGCCTGACTCAGGCGCTGAATACCAAAGATGGCGCGGTGATGGTTATCAGCTATGGTAACTCGGAAGAGGAATCACAGGAGCATACCGGCAGCCAACTGCGTATTGCTGCCTATGGCCCGCATGCGGCGAATGTGGTTGGCCTGACCGACCAGACCGACCTGTTTTACACGATGAAAGCGGCGTTAGGGCTGAAGTAACCTGCTATTTGGTCACTTAATTTGAATAATAAGGTGGCTATTTCTGCGTCAGCAACCAGACTTACTACACGTCATCCTTCAAGCAGCCAACATCGAGGTCGCTTGAAAGGTGACGTGTAGAGTGAATACTCACAACAGGATGGTGCTATGAAAATAACATTGCTCGTTACCCTATTATTTGGCCTGGTTTTCTTAACTACTGTCGGCGCTGCCGAGAAGACGTTAACCCCGCAACAACAGCGTATGACCACCTGCAACCAGCAGGCGACGGCGCAGACCTTAAAAGGGGATGCCCGGAAGACATATATGAGTGATTGCCTGAAAAACAGTAAGTCTGCGCCTGATGAAAAGAGCCTGACGCCGCAGCAGCAGAAAATGCGTGAATGCAACGTTCAGGCAACAGAGCAGTCACTGAAAGGCGACGATCGTAAAAAATTTATGAGCGCTTGCCTGAAAAAAGCTGCGTAATACATACGGGTGAGCGGATAAAATCGCTCACCCGAAATATCATACTTCCGCCGCCAGACCCCTTTCTATAATTTGGGAAATTTGTTTCAGAATATTCCCAAATACGATGAATGATGAAAACTTTTATCAAAAGAAGGCCGTACCGAATGAAGCATTTATATCGCTTCATCAAAACGACCACCAACGTTCCGGTCTGCGATTTGCCCGACGGATAAGACTGCCTCGCGCAGTCGGGCTAGGGGGAATGTTTTTCCCCATCGCGTCGGTATTAGTCTCGCAACCCATAACCGGAGGTTGGTGGCTATTACTGGTGGGATGGGCGTTTGTCTGGCCGCATCTGGCGTGGCAGTTGGCGAGCAAAGCGGAAGATCCGCTGTACAGTGAATTTACGAATATTAAAGCCGATGCGATCCTCGCTGGCATGTGGGTGGGGATCATGGGGGCAAACCTGCTGCCATCCACGGCGCTGTTGATGATTATCTGCATCAACCTGATGGGCGCAGGTGGGGTGCGATTATTCATCGCTGGCGTCGTGTTGATGGTGGTTTCATGTCTGGTGACGCTACAGTTAACGGATATTCCGGTCGTGTTTAGCAGTACGCAACTGAGCGTGCTGTTGTCGCTGCCGGTACTGGTGATTTATCCGCTGCTGTTTGCCTGGGTTAGCTACCAGACGGTGATCAAATTGGCAGAGCATAAACGCCGCCTGCAGGTAATGAGTACGCGGGATGGAATGACCGGAGTTTATAATCGGCGCCATTGGGAGCTACTGCTGCGCAATGAATTTGATAATTGCCGTCGTCAACAACGTGATGCCACGCTGCTTATTATCGATATCGACCATTTTAAGAGCATCAATGATACCTGGGGTCATGACGTTGGGGATCAGGCGATTGTTGCGCTGACGCGTCAGTTGCAAATGACGCTGCGCGGCAGTGATGTGATTGGGCGTTTTGGTGGTGATGAGTTTGCGGTAATTATGTGCGGCACACCTGCAGCCAGCGCAATCGCGGCGATGTCGCGCGTCCATGAAAGACTTAGCCAGTTACGCTTGTCCTGTGCTCCGCAAGTAGCCCTGCGGATTAGCGTCGGTGTTGCTCCGCTGACTTCTGAAACAGAGCACTATCGGGAATGGTTGAAGTCAGCGGATATGGCGCTTTACAAAGCAAAGAATGCCGGACGTAACCGTACTGAAGCGGCGGCCTGACGTCCGACTTGCACTCAGGATTTGCTGAGTTTCTCTGATTGTTCCATGCACTTAACCATCGCTTCGATGACTGACGAACGGAAGCCGCGTTCTTCGAGGA
This sequence comes from Citrobacter sp. Awk 2, assembly GCF_028069815.1. Classification (NCBI taxonomy): domain Bacteria; kingdom Pseudomonadati; phylum Pseudomonadota; class Gammaproteobacteria; order Enterobacterales; family Enterobacteriaceae; genus Citrobacter; species Citrobacter sp. Awk 2. Next base: position 152,883 of record NZ_JANEWL010000001.1, on the reverse strand, counting down.
CGCGCACTGCCTCAATGGTGGTTCCGCCAGGCGAGCACACCATATCTTTCAGTTCTCCGGGATGTTTACCCGTTTCCAGTATCATCTTCGCCGATCCCATGACCGCCTGTGCCGCGAATTTATAGGCTTGTGCGCGTGGCATGCCGCCCTGAACGGCGGCATCCGCCATGGCTTCGATAAACATAAACACATATGCCGGGGCTGAACCGCTGACGCCAACGACCGGGTGAATCATCGATTCTGCGATGACTTCGGCTTCGCCAAAGCAGCGGAAAATATTCAACACATCAGCAGTATCTTCCGGTGTTACCAGCGCATTTGGGGTGACGGACGTCATTCCTGCATTGACCAGTGACGGCGTGTTAGGCATTGCGCGGATAATTTTACGGTCATGACCCAGTGCGCGGGCGAGCTGATCGAGGGTGACGCCCGCGGCAATGGATACCACCAGAGAATCTTTGTTCAGGCTGGAGGTGATTTCACTCAGCACCTTAATCATGATACCAGGCTTCACGGCGCCAAAGACAATATCTGCGATTTGCGCGACTTCTTGCGCAGACTGCGCCGCATTTATGCCGTACTGATCGTGCAGTGCTGCGACTTTATCGGGAGAGGGGGTATAGACCCAGATTTGTCCGGGGAGTACCTGGCCGCTGGCGATCAGGCCGCCAAGAATCGCTTTACCCATATTACCGCAGCCGATAAAACCAATTTTCTTGTCCATCTTGTCACTCCCTATGCGTGATATTCATTGTTTTATACCCGTTATTCTTCAATTCACTTGAATTATTTAGGGTAAATCTGGGAAAGCTAAGCTTAGCGCGGAATGAAGGTGTTCAGAAGGAGAAACAGCGCTTTGCCTGAAAGTAAAAGCACGAGACAATGTGCAATTGCACATGTGTCTGGAGGTGTTATGACGATTTGGGTGGATGCGGATGCGTGTCCGAATGTGATTAAAGACATTTTATATCGGGCTTCCGAGCGGATGCAGATGCCGCTCATTTTGGTCGCCAATCAGAGTTTGCGCGTTCCGCCTTCGCGTTTTATCCGCACCTTACGTGTTCCTGCCGGGTTTGATGTCGCCGATAACGAAATTGTGCGCCAGTGTAGCGCGGGAGACCTGGTTGTCACGGCGGATATCCCGCTGGCCTCTGAAGTCATTGAAAAAGGCGCTGCGGCACTCAACCCTCGCGGTGAACGCTATACCGAGGCGACGATCCGTGAACGTCTGACGATGCGTGATTTTATGGATACGCTGCGTGCCAGCGGGATCCAGACCGGGGGGCCTGACAGCCTTTCACCGCGTGACAGGCAACATTTTGCGGCAGAACTGGACAAGTGGTGGCTGGAAGTTCAACGTAGAAAATAATAACTGTAATTTATTTTTTACACTTTCTTCGTTGTGAATTCTTGTTATAGTAGGGTTTAATCGATTTCATCGCCTTATTGGAATTTATTCTTTACACTTTGGCGATGTACTAGTTTGATGGTATGATTATAACTTTAACAGCATCAGATCCCGCTTACCTGCGGTTCTCTGGGGAACTTCTGTGATGACACAACCGCTTTATCTTGTTGGCCCCCGGGGGTGTGGTAAGACGACAACCGGTATGGCACTGGCGAAAGCCATCGACTTTCAGTTCGTTGATACCGATCGCTGGTTGCAATCACACGTGCAGATGACCGTGGCTGAAATTGTTGAAAGAGAAGGATGGGAAGGTTTTCGCGCCCAGGAAACGACCGCCTTGCAGGCCGTTACGGCCCCCTCAACAGTCGTGGCGACTGGCGGCGGTATTATTCTTACTGAATATAATCGTCACTACATGCGTAGTCACGGCATGGTCATCTATTTAAGTGCACCCGTATCGGTACTGGTAAACCGCCTGGAAGTGGCGCCTGAGGAAGGGTTGCGCCCGACGTTAACCGGCAAGCCATTAACCGAAGAAGTGCAGGAAGTTCTTGAGCAGCGCGATGCGCTGTATCGTGAAGCGGCGCATTATATTGTTGATGCGACGAATGAACCTTCGCAGGTTGTGGCCGATATTCTTGCGATACTGTCACAAGCCCGGTCGCAGCTACAGGGCGGAGCTTATCGTTAAGGGCTTCCCGATTTAGACCAACCCTTCCACTCAATCCCGGGTGCGCAGACAAATTATCTGTCCTCTGCCGGAGCGTGCCTGTATCACAATTTTCGAACCTCCCGGTATACCGCGGAAAGTGAAAATTAAACGATAACAATATAGTACTGGAATGATTTGGAATCTTTACACTATGCATCGCCGATCTGCTGCTACGCTTTTGAGCATTTGTAGCGCAGGTCAGTACCCGGCATTTGTCCGGGAATTCACGGCAAAGTAAGAAGACGGTGGAGCAACAAATGAGTACGTCGTTGGCTATCCTCACGATTGGTGTTGTGCCGATGTGTGAGGTGTTACCGCTCCTGACGGAATATATCGATGAACAACACATTACTCACCACAGCCTGCTGGGACAGATGCGGCGAGAAGATGTGATGGCTGAGTATGCAGTATCGCCCGGTGACGAGTCGTTATTGACGCTGCTGAGCGACCATCAACTGGCTCATGTCTCGCGCCAGAAAGTCGAGCGCGATTTGCAAAGTATTGTTGAAGTGCTGGATAACCAGGGGTTTGACGTTATTTTGTTGATGAGCACGGCCTCAATTTCTCGCCTGACGGCCCGCAATAGTATCCTGCTGGAGCCTTTACGAATTATTCCTCCCCTGGTGGCCTCAATTGTGGAAGGGCATCAGGTTGGGGTGATTGTGCCGGTCGCCGAATTGCTCCATGCCCAGGAACAAAAATGGCAGGTGCTACAGACGCCCCCTGTCTATGCCGTGGCAAACCCGATTCACGGTTCTGAACAACAGCTGATTGATGCCGGAAAAGATCTGCTTGAGCAGGGGGCGGATGTGATCATGCTGGATTGTTTGGGGTTTAACCAACGCCATCGTGATTTACTGCAAAAGTCGCTGGATGTCCCGGTTCTTCTGTCTAACGTACTGATTGCCCGACTGGCATCCGAGTTGCTCGCTTAATTTTGCGTGACAGCTACAACGTCAGGCCCCTATATTGGTTATCAACTTAATCACGAGATAGGGCCAGTTGTATGCTTCAAAGTAATGAATACTTTTCCGGCAAAGTAAAATCGATTGGTTTTACCAGCAGCAGTACTGGCCGCGCCAGCGTTGGCGTTATGGCGGAAGGTGAATACACCTTTGGTACGGCGGCACCTGAAGAGATGACGGTGGTAAGCGGTGCGTTAAATGTGTTACTGCCGGGGGAAACTGAGTGGAAAGTGTATGCCGCAGGGGACGTGTTTAACGTACCGGGCAACAGCGAATTTCATCTGCAAGTGGCAGAGCCAACATCCTATCTTTGCCGCTATTTGTAATTGTTTAGTGCCTGATAGTACTCACTTATCTGGCCTACGCCTATTGTAGGCCAGATAAGTCGTAAGGGGTGGCATCGGGCAATACGACGTCACTCAGCGCTGTGCTTCGCCGCCTAAACCTTCCACCAGGCTTTTAATCAACGCGGCCAGTTCACCCGTCATCAGGATGAAATCGGCATCAAAACGTTGAGCATAGTCTTCACGGTCGATGTCTTCATTTTGATCGCGCAGTTCATCGCTGAACTTCAGACGCTTAATGGAACCGTCGTCGCACATGACAAACTGAATACGCTGCTGCCAGTCGAGCGCCAGCTTGGTGACCAGTTTGCCTGCTTCGATGTGTACGGCAATTTCATCGCAAACCAGATCCTGTTTCTTCGCGCGGATCACGCCACCATCTTCCAGCATCGCTTTCAGTTCGGCTTCATCCAGTAACTGGAAACCTTGCGCCGTCGTGCCGGAACGGACCCATTCGGTCAGCGTCAGTTCGATTGGGTTTTCCATCGTCAACGGGACAACCGGCAGTGAACCGAGGCTTTTACGCAGCAGTGCCAGCGTGTCCTCTGCTTTCTTTGCGCTGGCACAGTCGACAATGATCAGGTCATTGACGGTGTCGATCCACATCATTGTCTGGCTGAAGCGGCTAAAGGCGCGCGGCAGCAATGAGTGCAACACTTCATCTTTCAGCGAGTCTTTTTCGGTCTTTTTGAGCTTGCGACCCTGCTCAGCTTCCAGTTTGGCTATTTTTGCTTCCAGCGCCTGTTTGATAACCGGCGACGGCAGAATTTTTTCTTCTTTGCGGGCGCAGATAATAATTTGGCCATTGGCGGTATGCGTTAATGCATCGCTGTGCGATCCCATCGGCGGAACCCAGCCCATTTTTGCCATATCCTGGCTACCGCAAGGGGTGAACGTCATTGATGCCAGCTGTTTTTCCATCTCTTCGGCACGCAAAGAAACATCGCGGCTAAGACGGTAAACCATTAAATTTTTGAACCACAGCATGATAATTTCCACGGCCTTGTCGTTAAATCCAGCGGGCATGATAGCGAATTGTCGCTATGCTTGCATTGTTAATCGGGAAGAGGAGTAAACCGTGCGTATAGGTATCGATTTAGGCGGTACGAAAACGGAAGTTATCGCGCTTGGCGATGCGGGTGAGCAGCTTTTTCGCCATCGCCTGCCGACGCCGCGTGATGATTATCGACAAACCATAGAAACCATCGCCGCACTGGTGGAGATGGCGGAAAAAGCCACCGGGCAGACGGGCACCGTGGGGATGGGCATTCCCGGTTCAATTTCGCCTTATACCGGGGTGGTGAAAAATGCCAACTCGACCTGGCTCAATGGACAACCCTTTGACAAAGACCTGAGTACGCGACTGAACCGTGAAGTCCGCCTGGCAAACGATGCTAACTGCCTGGCGGTGTCTGAAGCGGTCGATGGCGCAGCCGCGGGGGCGCAGACCGTGTTTGCGGTGATAATTGGTACCGGCTGTGGTTCCGGCGTGGCGCTCAATGGCCGGGCGCATACCGGTGGGAATGGCACGGCGGGCGAGTGGGGGCATAATCCGCTGCCGTGGATGGATGATGATGAGTTGTGCTATCGGCAAGAAGTGCCTTGCTATTGCGGTAAACAAGGCTGCATTGAAACCTTTATCTCAGGGACGGGTTTTGCCACTGATTATCATCGCCTGAGCGGGAACCCGCTAACAGGCAGTGAAATTATCCGTCTGGTAAACGAACAGGATGCGCTGGCGGAACAGGCGCTGAGCCGATATGAATTACGCCTGGCGAAATCGTTAGCGCATGTGGTGAATATTCTCGATCCGGATGTCATTGTGCTGGGCGGGGGAATGAGCAATGTCGACAGGCTGTACCAAAACGTTCCATCACTGATTAAGCAGTTTGTTTTTGGTGGTGAGTGTGAAACGCCTCTGCGCAAGGCGTTACACGGTGACTCCAGTGGTGTGCGCGGCGCGGCCTGGCTGTGGCCGCAGGCATAAACGTTTACGTCGCGGGTGCAACCTGTTGCACACCGCGCTTCAGACGACCATAGATCAGCAGTGATGACATCGCGGAAAAAGACAGTAGCGCCGCAGGGATCGTGACGTAGTTGTAGGCAAAGCCCAGCGTCAACATTAAGCCGCCGAAGTAAGCGCCAATTGCGCTACCCAGATTAAAGGCCATTTGCCCTCCGGCCGCGCCCAGCAGTTCACCGCCCTTTGCGTTTTGCAGCAGTAAAATTTGCAGCGGTGCTGATAGCGCAAATAGCCCTGCACAGCAAATAAAGGCAAACGTCAGCGAGGCGGCTTTGATGCCGCCGAATGCAAACAGCAGCAGCAGGGCCACTACAATCACAAAATCGGTTACTACCGCAATGCGTAGCGGCGTGTAGCGACCAGACAGTCGTCCGCTCAGCAAGTTGCCCAACACCATCCCCAGCCCAACCAGCATCATGATGAAAGTCATCAGCGTTTCGGAGAAACCAGAGATGTACATCATGTAGGGTTTTACGTAGCTGAACCAGGCAAAAACACCGGCGTTCCCAAACATGGTGGCGGAGAAAATGAGCCACGGTGCGGGACTTTTCAGAAAGTGAAATTGCTCGCGTAGCCTGCCTTTTGCTTCGTCGCGGAGGTTGGGTACCCAAAACATAACCGACAGAATAACGGCGATGTTAAACACGGCAATCAGCAGAAACGTGTAGCGCCAGCTAAACGTCTGACTCAGCCAGGTGCCAACGGGAATGCCAATCAGATTGGCGACGGTCATGCCGGAAATCATACCCGCTACGGCAGCGGTGACTTTACCAGGACGCGCCAGCTTTGACAGGATAATCGCGCCGACGCCAAAAAATGCCCCGTGTGGAAACCCGGAGACCAGCCGACCTACCGCCAGCATAAAATAGCTGGAAGAGAGGGTGAAGATGGCGTTACCGACCACACACAGCGTGACCAGAAACAGCAGAATATGCTTGAGCGAAAAACGATTGGAAAACACGGCAATAATGGGGGCGCCGATGACAACGCCAAAGGCGTAAAACGAAATCATATGGCCAGCATCGGGAATGGAAATGCCCACGTCACGCGCCAGTTCGGTTAAGACGCCCATAATGCCAAACTCGGCCATGCCCAGCCCAAACGTCCCGAGAGCTAAAGAGAAAATGACTTTTTTCATACTACCTGCCAACAATAAAGACGCAGGATGTGCGCCACAGCGTCGAATGCTCGCCGCCAATAAAGGGATAGCTTGCGGATAAGAAAAAGGGATTGCCATTTCATATCCGTCTTTGTGTATTCACGATCGTGCTATGTATTATGCCGGATGATGCTTACGCATATCCGGCCCGTGAAACCACATCCGTTGGTTGATTACTCCACCGCAAACATCTTATCGAGTTTGCTGTAACCTAATCCGTTGATTTTTTTAACCTTGATCTGCACCGGAATCCGTTCTTTCATCGCTTCGACGTGACTGATGACGCCAATGGTCTTGCCGGTGGCGTTCAGGGCATCCAGCGCGTCGAGGGCGGTATCCAGCGTTTCGCTGTCCAGCGTGCCGAAACCTTCATCGAGGAACAGAGAGTCAATGCGTGTTTTGTGACTGACCAGGTCGGACAGCGCCAGCGCCAGCGCCAGGCTCACGAGGAAGCTCTCGCCGCCGGAGAGCGTGCGGGTATCACGCACGGCATCGGCCTGCCAGGTATCCACCACTTCGAGTTCCAGCGCCTCACTGGCCTTGCGTTGCAACAGATAGCGACCGTGCAGGCGGGTCAGCTGATTGTTGGCCAACCAGACCAGGTTATCCAGCGTCAGTCCCTGGGCAAATTTGCGGAATTTATCACCTTCTTTCGAGCCGATCAGCGCATTCAGGTAGCCCCAGTCTTCGACCTGCAGTGAGGCCTTTTCAATCTCTTGCATCAGGGTCTGCTGCTGCTGGCGGTTTTCGGCATCCTGCCTGAGCTGCTGGCGAATTTCGCCCTGGCGCGTAGTGTTGTCCCGCAGTTGTTGCGTGAGCTGTGCCAGTGCATCGCGAAGATAGTCCACGGTGAGTGTGAGATCCGCGCCGACAGGCGGTTGCTGCTGATGCGTTGCCAGCGCCTGCTGAGCCTGGTTAAGCAGCGTTTGCGCTTGTTGTAGCTGGCCTTCCAGCGACTGCTTAAGCTGCTCAAGATGGTTAAATGCTTCTTCATCCAGCAGGGCGGCAAGGAAGGCGTCGCGATCGTCAAAAACACTGGCCTGCAATGCGCTATCAAACTGTGCCTGAATTTCTGCTGCGCGTTGCGCTTCCTGTGCTTCCTGTTGTTGCAGCGACTGCCACTGGCCCTGTAATGAGAGGCAGTCATCGTGCACCTGCCGCCAGTTTTCCAGCGCCAGGCTTTCTGTTGTTTCTTCATTTGTGCCGGTTTCGGGCAATGTTTCCAGCAATGGTACAAGCTGTGCCATTTTCGCCTGGAGCTCGGTCAGCTCATTCTGGCGACGTTGCCACACCTGCGCTTCGCCCGCACGTGCGTTAAGCCAGGCGGTGATCTCGTCATCGGCAGGAAGTGACAGACCGTAGCGGGCTAATTCAGCCAGAAGCGTCGTCTGCCGCTGTTCAATATGCTGCTGAAGCTGGATTATCTGTTCGGAATGCGCAGTAATTTGTGCCTGCAGGGTATGACGCAGGCTCAACTGGTGAAGCTGTTGTTCGTGTTCCTCCTGGGCTGCAAGCCAGGGGGCGATATCATCCTGCGGTTGTAACGTTATGTTCAGACGGGTAGTCAGCGCCTGCCACTCTTGAGTAAGTGCTTGCTCCTCCTGAGAAAGCGTCTGTACCTCGCGTTCATCGCGCTGTAGCTGTTGGGTTATCGCGTCGAGCTGTCCGCGTAGCGTTGACCCCTCATCGGCCAGCGTTTTGACCTCTTTTTCTAATGCCTCACGCCGCGACTGATTGACGCTCAGTTCGAGAGTCTGATAGTGCTCAATGGCCGGATGCGTCGTGGAGCCACAAAGCGGACAAGGCTGTCCGGATTGCAGTAAAGCACGCTGGCTTTCCAGATCTTTAATCCGTGCTTCCTGCTCGCAGAGCGTTTTTACATCAGTCAGATGCTGATTTTTATCTTTATAACGCTGACGTTTTTCGGCCAGGGCCGCGTTGCGTTGCGCTTGCTCCTGCTGGCGCTGCTGAATTGCGGTACGTAGCTGTACCAGCTGTTTTTGTTTCGGCGCAATTTGTCCATGCAGATTGCTCAGTTGCTGGCGTATTGGGCGCAACTGTGCGTGCTGCGCCAGCGCTACCGTGACCTCTTGCGCGCTAAGGGCCAGCGAGGGAAGTGGCAGTGCATCCAGCTTGCGTACGTCGCTGTCGCGGAGTTTTTGCCACTGACGTAACTGCTCGTTAGCGTCAGCTTGCTGTGCCAATAGCGCTTTCCATCCCGCCAGTTCGCTGCTCCACAAGCGGAAACGGTCATGTTCGTTCAGCCAGTCGGTTAGCGTCTGCTGTTCGGTGAGCAGGGTTGTCGACTGTTTTTGTGCCTGCTGACGGATGCGCCCACGCAGCGCTAAGCTGCTTTGTAAGCGAGTATTCACTTCCTGAATATTCTGTTGTGTTCGGCTTAGCGTGGCGGATTGTTCCTGAATTCGCTCCCAGTACGGACGCAACGCTCTGGCGGGATGTGCCAGGCTAAGTGTCGCCAGCTGCGGTTGTGCTTTTTCTTGCGCCTCTTTTGCGGTCTGTAAGGTTTGCTGGTGGCGGCTTACTTCTGCCTGAAGCTCATTTTGTCGGATGAGCCAATTGAGATGCTGTTGCTGGATTTGCTGACGGGTAAGATACTGTTTCTCTTCGTCAGTAAGTACCTGCAAACTTTCTGTCAGGGACTGTACCTGCTCTGCGGCGAGCAGGGCAACACCGCTGGCCTGCGCCTGTAGCTTTTCCAGCTCTGTGCGCGCCGCTTTATGTTTTTCGAACACCATGGCGGAGATTTGTCCATAAATCTCGGTCCCCGTCAGTTCTTCCAATAGCTCGGCGCGTTCTTTCGGTTTGGCATTGAGAAAAGCCGCGAACTGCCCCTGAGACAGCAACATAGAACGGGTAAAGCGTCCGTAGTCCAGTCCGGTAAGTTCGGCAGTGATTTCCAGCTTGTCTTTAACTTTATCGGCGAGAATTTTGCCATCCGCGCAGCGAGCCAGTTCGACACGCGGAACCTGCAGGTTACCTTCCGGTTGATTGCGCGCGCGGTTCTGACTCCAGAATGCGCGATAGGCTTCGCCTCTGACTTCGAATTCAACTTCGGCCAGACATTCCGCCGTGTCGCGGGTCATCAGGTCATTTTGCGACTGCGAGACGGTATTGAGTCGTGGTGTTTCGTGGTACAGCGCGAGGCAAATGGCGTCCAGCAGGGTGGTCTTCCCGGCACCGGTTGGACCGGTGATGGCAAATAGCCCGTTGCTGGCAAAAGGCTCTGCCGTGAAATCAACTTTCCATTCCCCTTTCAGGGAGTTGAGGTTTTTCAGACGCAGGCTGAGAATTTTCATGCTTCGGTCTCCCCGGCGAGCGTGTGTAAGGTCGTACTAAACAGGTGATTCAGACGCTCACGCTGTGGATCGTCGAGTTCTTCCAGTGCCAGACGGCGGTCAAACACCTCCGTCACGCTCAATTCACTCAACGTTTCGCGCCGTTCATTGGCCATGATGCGCTCGCGTTGTTCACGACTACGCCGCACCAATAAGACTTCTACCGGTAAGTCTTCGGTCAGGGCCTGGATTTTGCGCTGCATATCGTGCAGATAGTCATCGGTCGCGATTTCTATATCTAGCCACACCGGCGGTTCATGATGCGTGCCACGCCATTGTTCCAGCTGTGCGCTAATTGTCGCTAAATCGCCTTTCAACACGGCAAGCTGTTGGGTTACTGGCACGATGAGGTTTTCAACGGCGCTCAGCTTACCGTTTTCAAAGCTCACCAGGTGGACACATTTGCTTTTGCCGCACTCGTCAAAACTGAGTGCAATTGGCGAGCCACAATAGCGAATATGTTCTGTACCGCCGATGACCTGTGCCCGGTGAATATGTCCCAGCGCGATGTAATCCGCTGGTGGGAAGTTTTGTGCCGGAAAAGCATCCAGCGTCCCAATATAAATATCACGTACGGCGTCACTTTTACTGGCGCCGACGGTGGTCAGATGCCCTGTCGCAATAATCGGCAGATTCTGGTCGCCACGCAGCGCGCAGGCGTCCTGATATTGCTGTTGGTAATAGTCGGTGATTGCACCTAATAAATGCTGCTGTTTTTCGTGACCGGTTAGCCCCGCCTGGCTGGTAATGATGTCACGTGGACGTAAAAAAGGAACCGGACAGAGGATCGCGCCCGGCGTGCCGTCGCGTTGAGGGAGCACTTGCGGCGTGTGGCCCGCGCTGGCCACGACGGTGGTATTGAGGAACGCCAGAATATCGCGGGATTCATTGAGTGTGGCAACGGAGTCATGGTTTCCTGCCAGCACGACCAGATGACAGCCCGTTTGCTGTAGATTGACAACAAAACGGTTATACAGCTCGCGGGCGTAGCTTGGCGGTGAACCGGTATCAAAAATATCGCCTGCCACAATAATGGCATCCACCTGATGGGATTGTGCCGTTTCCAGCAGCCAGTCGAGAAAGGCCTGGTGTTCAGCGGCGCGGCTCTTGCTGTAGAAATTTTGGCCCAGATGCCAGTCAGACGTGTGGAGGATGCGCATAAGAGTTCCATGACAAAAAAACGATGGCGGAGATTATAACCTTGCAAGGGCGGTAATATCTTGTTTCCGGGCTGTCATAATTCGCCTGGCTGCGTTAAACCTGGACTATCTTTTCATAAATCTGTCATAAAAGTGACGCATAATGCCACGGTATTGATGGCAAACGATTTAATTATAAACAGGGCAAATCATGGCGAGACGTATTCTGGTCGTAGAAGATGAAGCTCCAATTCGTGAAATGGTCTGCTTCGTGCTCGAGCAAAACGGTTTTCAACCCGTAGAAGCCGAAGACTATGACAGTGCTGTGAACCAACTTAATGAACCCTGGCCGGATCTCGTCCTGCTTGACTGGATGCTTCCCGGCGGCTCGGGTCTACAGTTTATTAAACACCTCAAGCGGGAAGCGATGACGAGGGATATCCCCGTGATGATGCTGACGGCGCGCGGTGAAGAAGAAGACCGTGTACGGGGTCTGGAAACCGGCGCGGATGACTATATTACTAAGCCGTTCTCTCCGAAGGAGCTGGTGGCGCGTATTAAAGCCGTCTTACGACGTATTTCCCCCATGGCGGTGGAAGAGGTTATCGAGATGCAAGGGCTGAGTCTTGACCCTACCTCGCACCGTGTGATGACCGGTGAGGACCCGCTGGATATGGGACCTACCGAATTCAAATTGCTCCATTTCTTTATGACCCATCCTGAGCGTGTCTACAGCCGCGAGCAATTACTCAATCATGTGTGGGGAACCAACGTATATGTCGAGGACCGGACGGTCGATGTGCATATTCGCCGGTTGCGTAAAGCGCTGGAGCATAGCGGACACGATCGTATGGTGCAGACGGTTCGCGGGACGGGATATCGCTTTTCGACCCGCTTCTGAGTGCAGGTAATAAGAGCCTGAGGGATTAGGCTGTAAATGGAGTAAGACGTTTGCTTGAACGATTGTCATGGAAAAGGCTGGTACTGGAGCTGATCCTTTGCTGCATACCGGCGTTTATCCTTAGCGCTTTTTTTGGTTATCTACCCTGGTTTTTACTGGCGTCGGTAACGGGCCTGCTTATTTGGCATTTCTGGAATTTATTGCGTTTGTCCTGGTGGCTGTGGGTCGACAGGAGTATGACGCCTCCACCGGGTCGTGGCAGTTGGGAGCCACTGCTCTACGGCCTGCATCAAATGCAGTTGCGTAACAAAAAGCGCCGTCGCGAATTGGGCAACCTCATTAAACGCTTTCGCAGCGGTGCCGAATCTCTGCCCGACGCAGTGGTACTGACCACTGAAGAAGGCGGGATTTTCTGGTGTAACGGACTGGCACAGCAGGTTTTAGGGTTACGCTGGCCGGATGATAGCGGGCAAAACATTCTTAACCTGCTGCGCTATCCGGAATTTACGCTGTATCTGAAAACACGCGACTTTAGTCGGCCAATTAATCTGGTACTCAACACCGGACGGCATCTGGAAATTCGTGTAATGCCCTACACCGATAAGCAATTGCTGATGGTGGCGCGTGATGTTACGCAGATGCACCAGTTGGAAGGTTCCCGACGTAACTTTTTCGCCAACGCCAGCCATGAGCTGCGCACGCCGCTGACGGTGTTGCAAGGTTATCTGGAGATGATGCAGGAGCACCCGCTGGAAGGGACGACGCGAGAAAAAGCGCTGCATACCATGCGTGAGCAAACCTACCGTATGGAAGGGCTGGTGAAGCAGTTGCTGACACTGTCGAAAATTGAAGCCGCACCGGCGATGATGCTCAATGAAAAGGTGGATGTGCCGATGATGCTGCGCGTGGTTGAACACGAAGCACAGACGCTGAGCCAGCATAAACACACGTTTACTTTTGACGTTGATAGCCAACTGAATGTGCGGGGCAACGAAGAACAACTGCGTAGCGCAATCTCAAACCTCGTGTATAACGCAGTGAATCACACGCCTGCGGGAACGCATATTACCGTACGCTGGCAGCATGTGGCGTCGGGAGCGGAGTTTAGCGTGGAAGATAACGGTCCGGGGATTGCTGCTGAGCATATTCCACGTCTGACTGAGCGTTTTTATCGTGTAGATAAAGCACGATCCCGACAAACGGGGGGGAGCGGATTAGGACTGGCGATTGTGAAGCATGCCCTGCATCATCACGACAGCCGTTTGAATATCGACAGCACCCCAGGCAAAGGGACACGATTTAGTTTTGTGCTCGCGGAACGTTTAATTGCCAAAAATAACGGTTGAAACGTATTCGTAAGCTTATCTTTCCAAAAGCCAGCGCAAGCTGGCTTTTTTTGTGGTAGTCAATAAATAGATCCTGAATTTTACGACGTTTGATTGTTTTTTGTTCGCATGATTACCCATGTCTTTTTCCCGGGAATGGTGTTTTGTGCTAGCTCAATTTTTCATATCGCTATATTGTTCTGGTTTTTAGATCCCACCTTGCTTTAAAACGTTATAAGCGTTTAAATTGCGCATCAAATGCTGTCATACCGACTGCATTTACGCGGTAAATCGAAAAACTATTCTTCGCCGCGCCAGGCAGGGAGAATTTCCCGCTGGAATTGCTTAAAAATGCCGCTGTATCATCCCGCAGGGAAAGGCAGAAAATTAAACGTTTTCAACACCACATCCACAGGCAGTAAGACTTTATGACCCATCAGTTAAAATCGCGCGATATTATCGCTCTGGGATTTATGACATTTGCACTGTTCGTTGGTGCAGGTAACATTATTTTCCCCCCAATGGTTGGTTTGCAGGCAGGCGAACACGTCTGGACCGCAGCCTTTGGCTTCCTGATTACCGCCGTAGGCCTTCCGGTACTTACCGTGGTCGCACTGGCGAAAGTGGGCGGGGGCGTGGACAGCCTGAGCACGCCTATCGGTAAAGTTGCCGGTCTGCTGCTGGCTACCGTCTGCTATCTGGCCGTGGGGCCGTTATTCGCCACGCCGCGTACCGCAACGGTTTCGTTCGAAGTTGGGATTGCGCCGCTGACCGGTGATTCCGCGCTGCCGCTGTTCATCTACAGCGTGGTGTACTTCGCGATTGTGATTCTGGTGTCACTGTATCCCGGCAAACTGCTGGATACCGTGGGCAACTTCCTTGCTCCGTTGAAAATTCTGGCACTGGTTGTGCTTTCCGTGGCGGCGATTGTCTGGCCAGCGGGCCCTATCAGCAATGCGATGGAAGCCTATCAAAACGCAGCTTTCTCGAATGGTTTTGTGAACGGCTATCTGACGATGGATACGCTGGGTGCGATGGTATTTGGTATTGTTATTGTGAACGCAGCTCGTTCGCGTGGCGTTACCGAAGCGCGTCTGTTGACCCGTTACACCGTCTGGGCGGGTCTGATGGCGGGCGTGGGTTTAACGCTGCTGTACCTCGCGTTGTTCCGCCTGGGTTCAGACAGTGCGACGCTGGTCGATCAATCTGCTAACGGCGCGGCAATTCTGCATGCGTATGTTCAGCACACCTTCGGTGGTGCAGGCAGTTTCCTGCTGGCGGCGTTGATTTTCATCGCTTGTCTGGTCACTGCGGTTGGCCTGACCTGTGCGTGCGCTGAGTTCTTCGCACAGTATGTTCCACTGTCTTATCGTACGCTGGTGTTTATCCTTGGCGGCTTCTCGATGGTGGTCTCTAACCTGGGCCTGAGCCATCTGATTCAGATCTCTATTCCGGTGCTGACGGCTATCTATCCGCCATGTATCGCACTGGTTGTATTAAGCTTTACCCGCTCATGGTGGCATAATTCTTCCCGCGTCATTGCACCTGCGATGTTTATCAGCCTGATTTTTGGTATCCTTGATGGCATTAAAGCTTCTGCAATTGGCGATGTCTTACCAGCCTGGACCCAGCGTTTACCGCTGGCAGAACAAGGGCTGGCGTGGTTGATGCCAACAGTCGTGATGGTGGTCCTGGCCGTTATCTGGGATCGCGCAGCGGGTCGACAAGTGACCTCCAGCGCACACTAATATCACTGACAATAAGTTTTAACCACGGGGCTATTAATA
Source organism: Citrobacter sp. Awk 2 (assembly GCF_028069815.1). Classification (NCBI taxonomy): domain Bacteria; kingdom Pseudomonadati; phylum Pseudomonadota; class Gammaproteobacteria; order Enterobacterales; family Enterobacteriaceae; genus Citrobacter; species Citrobacter sp. Awk 2. Next base: position 137,764 of record NZ_JANEWL010000001.1, on the reverse strand, counting down.
TGGCCCCGTGGTTTTTTTATTGTGTTAACAGGTTAGGAATCGATGGAAAGTAATAACAAGCTAAAGCGTGGGCTGAGCACCCGGCACATTCGCTTTATGGCATTAGGTTCAGCAATTGGTACCGGGCTGTTCTACGGTTCAGCCGATGCCATCAAAATGGCGGGGCCGAGCGTGTTGTTGGCCTATATTATCGGTGGCGTCGCGGCGTACATTATTATGCGTGCGCTGGGCGAAATGTCAGTCCATAACCCCGCAGCCAGCTCTTTCTCGCGCTATGCGCAGGAAAACCTTGGACCGTTGGCTGGTTACATTACCGGCTGGACCTACTGTTTTGAAATCCTGATTGTCGCCATTGCCGATGTGACAGCCTTCGGTATTTATATGGGCGTCTGGTTCCCGGCCGTACCGCACTGGATTTGGGTACTCAGCGTCGTGCTGATTATCTGCGCTATCAACCTGATGAGCGTGAAGGTGTTTGGTGAGCTGGAATTCTGGTTCTCGTTCTTCAAAGTCGCCACCATCATCATCATGATTGTTGCTGGTTTCGGCATTATCATTTGGGGGATTGGCAACGGTGGGCAACCGACCGGCATCCATAACCTGTGGAGCAACGGCGGGTTCTTCAGCAACGGCTGGCTCGGGATGGTGATGTCGCTGCAAATGGTGATGTTCGCCTACGGCGGGATTGAGATTATTGGTATTACCGCGGGTGAAGCAAAAGACCCGGAAAAATCTATTCCGCGCGCCATCAATTCTGTCCCCATGCGCATTCTGGTGTTTTATGTGGGGACGCTGTTCGTCATTATGTCTATCTACCCGTGGAACCAGGTCGGCACAGACGGCAGCCCGTTCGTTATGACATTCCAGCACATGGGCATTACCTTTGCGGCGGGCATTCTCAACTTTGTGGTTCTGACTGCGTCGCTGTCAGCCATTAACTCTGATGTATTCGGTGTAGGCCGTATGCTGCACGGCATGGCGGAGCAGGGCAGTGCCCCGAAAATGTTCGCCAAAACCTCGCGCCGCGGCGTGCCGTGGGTCACGGTGATGGTGATGACCATCGCGCTGCTGTTTGCGGTGTATCTTAACTACATCATGCCGGAAAACGTCTTCCTGGTGATCGCCTCTTTGGCAACGTTCGCCACGGTTTGGGTGTGGATCATGATCCTGCTGTCGCAGATTGCTTTCCGTCGTCGACTGCCGCCGGAAGAAGTCAACGCGCTGAAGTTTAAAGTACCGGGTGGGGTAACGACGACCGTTGTTGGCCTGATTTTCCTGGTCTTTATCATTGCGCTTATCGGCTATCATCCGGATACCCGTATTTCGCTGTACGTCGGTTTTGCGTGGATTCTCCTGCTGCTGGCAGGTTGGGTATTCAAACGCCGCCGTGAGCGTCAACTGGCAGAAGTACAGTAATTTGTTTGCCGGGTAAGACAGTGTCGACGCCCGGCAACATCTCCTCCCCCGAACTCCTCCCCTAATAAACGTTAAGATGATGAGTGATCCTGCACTTCGCTATGGCAAGGTGTCGTCATTATCATCAAAGGGGATACGTGATGTTGAACGCCTGGCACCTTCCGGTTGCCCCATTTGTGAAGCAAAACAAAGATCAACTGACGATTACGTTATGGCTGGCAGGGGAAAATCCTCCTCAGCGGGTGACGTTACGCGCAGAAAACGATAACGAAGAGATTTCGCTAGCTATGCACAAGCAGCGTAGTCAACCGCACCCAGGTGTCACCGTGTGGCGCGCGGCGATCGATCTTACCCGCGGGCAGCCCCGTCGACGCTATAGCTTTAAATTACTGTGGCTCGATCGCCAGTTGTGGTTCACCCCGCAGGGATTCAACCGCTTTCCGCCTGCGCGTCTGGAGCAGTTTGCCGTCGATGTGCCGGATAATGGTCCACAATGGGTGGCCGATCAGGTTTTTTATCAGATTTTCCCGGATCGCTTTGCCCGCAGCCTGTCGCGCGATGCAGGCCAGGATAATGTGTATTACCATCACGCCGCCGGACAGGATATTGTGCGACGTGACTGGGATGAACCGCTCACTGCTCAGGCCGGTGGTTCGACGTTTTATGGCGGAGATTTGGACGGTATCAGCGAGAAACTACCGTATCTGAAGGCGTTAGGAGTCACGGCGCTGTACCTGAATCCGGTATTTACTGCACCAAGTGTACATAAATACGATACTGAAGATTATCGCCATGTTGATCCGCAGTTTGGCGGCGATCGGGCGTTGCTGCGCTTGCGGCAGAATACGCAACAGCAGGGGATGCGCCTGATTCTGGACGGTGTTTTTAACCATAGCGGCGACTCACATGCCTGGTTTGACCGGCATAATCGCGGGACGGATGGAGCGTGTCATCATCCGGATTCCCCCTGGCGCGACTGGTACCATTTCTCTGATGATGGGGTTGCGCTGGACTGGTTGGGGTACTCAAGCCTACCCAAACTGGACTTTTCCTCTGAAAGCCTGGTGAATGAAATTTATCGTGGCGAAGACAGTATTGTTCGCCACTGGCTAAAAGCACCGTGGAGTATGGACGGTTGGCGACTGGATGTCGTGCATATGCTGGGCGAGGCGGGTGGCGCACGTAACAACTTGCAGCATGTCGCCGGAATTACGCTGGCGGCGAAGGAAACCCGGCCAGAAGCGTATGTGGTGGGTGAGCATTTCGGCGATGCCCGTCAGTGGCTACAGGCTGATGCTGAAGATGCTGCTATGAACTATCGCGGCTTTACCTTTCCTGTCTGGGGCTTTCTTGCGAATACTGATATCTCTTACGATCCGCAGTCGATTGACGCCCAGACCTGTATGGCGTGGATGGATAACTACCGCGCGGGCCTGTCGCACCAGCAGCAGCTGCGGATGTTCAATCAGCTCGACAGCCACGATACCGCCCGTTTTAAATCCTTGCTTGGCAAAGACGTGGCGCGTTTACCGCTGGCGGTGGTGTGGTTGTTTACCTGGCTAGGCGTGCCTTGTATTTACTACGGTGATGAAGTGGGGCTGGACGGGAATAACGATCCGTTTTGCCGCAAGACGTTCCCGTGGCAGCCTGAACATCAGGACGCTAACCTGCTGGCGTTGTATCAGCGACTGGCAAAATTACGCCACCAGAGCCAGGCGTTACGCCATGGCGGTTGTCAGGTGATTTATGCCGAGGACAACGTGGTGGTGTTTGTGCGGGTACTGAACCGCCAGCGCGTGTTGGTGGCGATCAATCGCGGTCACGCTTGTGAAGTCGTGCTGCCAGCCTCACCGTTGCTCTATGTCGGTCAATGGCAACACAAAGAGGGCAAAGGCCAACTCGTCGATGATATCCTGACGCTGCCCGCAATATCGGCTTCAGTCTGGATGAGTCATTGATACAAGCGCGCGATTTCCTCACTGGCCAGCAGCGTTTCTCGCCACCAGCGCTGCGCCAGTCCTTCGCTACTATTGCGCCATGCCATATAGGCGACGTCTTTTTGACGAAATGAGATAACCGTTTTTTCTACCAGTTCACCGCTGGCAATCCATGGGCTGGCAATGTGGCGGGGGAGAAATCCGCAACCCATTCCCGCCCGCAACAGCATCACCTTGCTGTGGAAATCATCGACGCGAATCTGCGCCTGTTCATCCATCAGGTTGGTCTGTAACGGATGGCAAAAGCGAGCGCTGTCGCTGATAACAATCGCCCGGTGCAGGCACAATTGCTCGTTCGTCAGGTCATCAGGCACGCTCGCCAGCGGGTGTCCTGGGGCGACGACAAAGACATTGTCCAGCGTGCCGAGCATTTTGTAGGACCAGGCGGCGGATGTGGGCGGTTCATTAATTGCGCCGAGGATAATATCCGCTCCGTTATGGGTCAGTTCTTCCCATGAACCCGCCAGCGTATGGTGGGTGAAGTTGAGACGAGTTTGTTTATTAAGTGCATGAAATTCATCAATAATGGGTAGTAATGTGGCAAAGGGGAAGGAGTCATCGAGCGCGATTGCCAGCTCCTTTTCCCAGCCGGAACTTAGCTGTATTGCTTGCTTTTCGAGATCTTTTGCCGCACTCAGCAGCAGACGCCCCTTTTCCAGCATCATCCGTCCGGTGTCGGTGAATTTTGCCCGGTGTCCGGAACGGTCAAGCAACTCGATGTTCAGATCGCTTTCCAGCTTCTGAATCATATAGCTGAGTGCTGCAGGTGTTTTAAATAGCGATTCGGCCGCTGCGGCAAAAGAACCGTGTTTGTCGAGAGCATCGAGGATCAGCAGAACATCCAGATTGAGGCGCATAAGCAGAAAATATCCTGATAATTAAACCCCTCTGTTGTACCGAACGACGAAAAACAATGCCAGTGAATAAATTAGATGAGTCATGTGTATTTTTTTGATGATGACCGGGATATATCGCAACGTGAAATAATTAATTTCACGGGATGGTAAGTTTTCTTTAATAACTCGTTAGAAATTTCCCGCTATACTCAACAAGCTTTCTGATTCAGGATCCTGCTGCTGACGGCAGATACAGACCGTTGCCTTTTAACTTATTGATTAAGAAGGTATGATATGTCTATTCGGGAACTGATTGACCCTCAAAACTCCACGCTGATTTTTATTGACCATCAACCGCAAATGTCATTTGGTGTGGCGAATATTGATCGCCAGACATTGAAGAATAATACCGTTGCATTAGCTAAAACCGGGAAAATATTCAATGTTCCAGTAATTTATACTTCAGTGGAAACGAAAAGTTTTAGCGGATATATCTGGCCGGAATTGTTAGCCGTTCATCCTGATGTGAAACCGATTGAACGTACGTCTATGAACTCCTGGGAAGATGCAGCCTTTGTTAAGGCGGTAGCAGCGACCGGGCGTAAAAAACTGATTATTTCCGCGTTGTGGACCGAAGTCTGCCTGACTTTCCCGGCGTTAATGGCGCTGGAAGCGGGCTATGAAGTGTATGTCGTGACTGATACCTCCGGTGGTACGTCTGTGGATGCTCATGAACGTTCGATTGATCGCATGGTGCAGGCAGGGGCCGTTCCGGTCACCTGGCAGCAAGTGTTGTTGGAGTATCAGCGTGACTGGTCACGTAAAGAAACCTACGACGCCGTCATGGATTTGGTGCGTGAACACAGCGGTGCTTACGGTATGGGTGTGGATTACGCATATACCATGGTGCATGGCGCGCCGGAACGTAAAGCCTGAATACACGCCATTTTTCATGTTGCCTCTTTGTTGGCTTAGCTTACGTACCCTGGTCACTGACTTATGTAAGTGGCCAGGGCTACACAATCTTGCCACCTCGATGTTTCACGAATGATTGTGTATTGCTTTCATGGCTTAAGCAGGTCAATTTCCCTTTAGCAAGGAACCTTTCATGGCGCAGAACAAACATGTGACGTTGGTAATTACTCACACCCTGCGGCCTGACCAGGCGCAGCGTTATGAGCAGTGGCTGGGGAAAATCATGCCGCTGGCCGCCGAGTTTCCCGGGCATCTTGGGGCGAATGTTATTCGTCCCACAGATGGACAAAACCTGTGGAACATCATTATCCGTTTCGACACCCTTGAGCATCTGTATAACTGGACTCAATCTGATACACGCCGGGAGCTGGTCGAGGAAATTGCGCCGCTGCTGGCCGAAGGCGATAAAGCAGAAGTGCGCACCGAAGCGGCCTTCTGGTTTACTCCGCCAGCCCCCCATGTACGCCAGCCCAAACGCTGGAAGCAGTTTTTGATAACGCTGCTGGTGATTTTCCCCAGTACCAATCTGGTGCCGTGGCTGACCGGTATTCTGCTGCCTTCAATGAAAGGCTCGTTACTCCTGCATCTGATTAATGATGCCTGTGTTGTTGCGCTGGTGGTCTGGTTGTGGATGCCCATCGTAACCCGTCTGTTTGCCGGATGGCTGAAAAAAGCCTGACCGGTTTCTCAGGAGATTGTTATGTCTCAAACTGCCACACTGATTCTGACTCACGGAAAAATTCATACTCTCGAAAAGCAAAGCCCGCAGGTAGAGGCGGTGGCGATCGCCAACGGGAAGATCCTCGCGACGGGTAGTCACGATCGGGTTATGAGCTTTGCAACCGATGGTACGCAGATTGTCGATCTGCAGGGACACACTGTGATCCCGGGTTTAAATGATTCACACCTGCACCTCATTCGCGGTGGGTTGAACTACAACCTGGAACTACGCTGGGAAGGGGTCCCATCGCTTGCAGATGCGCTGCGCATGCTCAAAGAGCAAGCCGATCGGACGCCGTCTCCGCAATGGGTGCGGGTGGTTGGCGGCTGGAGCGAGTTTCAGTTTGCCGAACGCCGTATGCCGACGTTGGAAGAACTGAACGATGCTGCACCGGATACACCGGTATTTGTTTTGCACCTCTACGACCGGGCGTTGTTGAATCGCGCGGCGCTGAAAGCCGTTGGCTATACCAAAGCCACACCGGACCCGGCGGGGGGAGAGATTGTGCGTGACGGCAATGGTAATCCAACCGGAATGTTGATAGCCAAACCGAATGCCATGATCCTCTATTCGACGCTGGCGAAAGGGCCAAAACTGCCGTTGGAGATGCAGGTTAACTCGACCCGCCAGTTTATGCGTGAGCTGAACCGACTGGGGCTGACCAGCGCCATCGATGCCGGCGGCGGCTTCCAGAACTACCCGGAAGATTACGAGATCATCGAGCAACTACACGCTAACCAGCAGATGACAGTGCGTATTGCCTACAACCTGTTTACCCAGCGTCCGAAGCAGGAAGTGGAAGATTTTGAGCGCTGGACGGATATGCTCAAGCCCGGGCAGGGAACCGACTTCTATCGTGCTAACGGGGCAGGGGAAATGTTGGTCTTCTCGGCGGCTGACTTCGAAGATTTTCTGCAGCCACGTCCGGATTTACCGGAAGGGATGGAAGAGGAACTGGAGCGCGTGGTGCGCCACCTGGTGGAACATCGTTGGCCGTTCCGCCTGCATGCGACCTATGATGAGTCCATCAGCCGTATGCTCGACGTGTTTGAGAAGGTGAACCGTGACATCCCGTTCAATGGCCTGCACTGGTTCTTCGATCACGCCGAAACGATTACTGAACGCAACATCGAGCGGGTAAAAGCGCTGGGCGGTGGCATTGCCGTTCAGCACCGTATGGCGTTCCAGGGCGAGTATTTTATCGATCGCTATGGCAAGGAGGCGGTGAAACATACGCCGCCGGTGGCGAAAATGCTGGCGGCTGATGTGCCGGTTGGCCTGGGTACCGATGCTACGCGCGTGGCAAGTTACAACCCGTGGACAGCGTTGTACTGGCTGGTATCAGGTCGCACCGTTGGCGGTATGGCAATGTACGATGATAACAACCGCCTGGCGAGAGATGTTGCCCTGGAACTGTGGACAGCAGGCAGCGCCTGGTTCTCCAGCGAGCAGGGGAAGAAAGGGCGTATTGAAAAGGATCAACTGGCAGATCTGGTGGTGCTGTCAAAAGACTATTTCAGCGTGCCGGAAGAAGAGATCAAAGGCATTGAGTCAGTGATGACCATTGTCGATGGCAAAGTAGTTTATGCAGCCGGACATTTCTCCCCGCTGGCCCCCCCAGCGATTCCGGTTGTCCCTGACTGGTCGCCCGTTGTGAAAGTACCGGGACATTATCGCTCAGCACCGCCAGCTGCCGTGAAGGTTGGGGCGATGGTGCAGATGCATCAGTGCTGCGGAAGCTGTGGTGTACATGGCCATCAGCATGATATTGCGCGTAAATCAGGGATACCGGTATCAGATGACCGGGCCTTCTGGGGTGCACTCGGCTGCTCCTGCTTCGCGTTTTAACGGACGGGTCAGTGCCAATAAAAAAGGCCGCTTTTGCGGCCTTTTTTCGATTCGTGCCAATTACAGGCTGGAAACGTTTTCGGTCAGGTATTTTGCTACGCCGTCCGGAGACGCGTTCATACCTTCTTTACCTTTTTCCCACTGCGCCGGGCAAACGTCACCGTGCTCTTCGTGGAACTGCAGCGCGTCAACCATGCGCAGCATTTCGTCAATGTTACGGCCCAGCGGCAGGTCGTTAACAACCTGATGGCGAACAACGCCGTTAGCGTCGATCAGGAAAGAACCACGCAGAGCAACGCCCGCTTCCGGGTGCTCGATGCCGTAGGCTTTCTGGATTTCGCGTTTGATGTCAGCAACCATTGCGTATTTCACTGCACCGATGCCGCCTTTGTCGACAGGGGTGTTACGCCATGCGTTGTGGACAAATTCAGAGTCAAAAGAAACGCCAACCACTTCAACGCCACGTTTCTGGAATTCTTCGTAACGCTTGTCGAATGCGATCAGTTCAGACGGGCAAACGAAGGTGAAGTCCATTGGCCAGAAGAACAGAACGGTGGTTTTACCGTTGGTATGCTGTTTGAAGTTGAAGTTTTCAACAATCTCACCGCTACCCAGTACCGCAGCTGCTGTGAAATCCGGAGCCTGACGAGTTACCAGTACCATATAAATTCTCCTGCAAAGTTAAGGGGTTTTTGGAACGCAACGCGGGCCAGTATAGAGAGTGTTTGGCAATAAGACAAAGAGGCGCTGGCAATCAATGAGACAGGTTTTGACTATCAATGTTCGCCAGATAGTGGTCTCGCCTTATCCGGCCCTACAACGCATGCTGCAATCAAAGCGTTTTACGGCGTGCCTGTTCCATCATCTGCGGGTAAAACTGCCAGAAGCGCTCTTCTAAGGCATTGTAATGGGTGTCCAGGTCGTACCATGAATCACGCAGAGCATCGAGACGTGGACGGCGACTGGCCATCCCGTTGAGTACGTTCTGGATAAAATCCATGTCGCGATAGCGCTCAAGCCATTTCTCTGACCACATATAATTGTTCAGATTAATAAAGCGCGGCGGTGATTCTGGCAGAATAGTGGCAACCTGAGTGTGCGCGTAGCGAACAAAATCCGTCAGCGGGAAATCGGGAGAGATTTCTGACCAGTGCCGAGACAGGAAGTGATCCCACATGACGTCCAGCGTAATCGGTGCGACGCGACGCGTTTCGCTACGAAACCACTCTCTGGCTTCACGCACCTGCGGCAGGTTATCGGTCATTACGTCGATTCGGCGGTGCATGAAAATGCCTTCCACCACGTCAGGCGAGTAGAGCGCTTCCGGATTACCCCGGACAAAATCGGCCAGCAGATTGCCGGAAAGCGAGCTGTCGGCAAGGTGAGCGAGATGCAAATGTGCAAGAAAATTCATAGTTAAACGTTTATCCAGAGGGGTAAAGGTTGCAGGGAGAACGCCCCGGCACTAGACTACCCGCCTCTTATTTTAGTCTGAGTCAGTGTCATGCGCGTTACCGATTTCACCTTTGAATTACCCGAATCCCTGATTGCCCACTATCCGCAAGCTGAGCGCAGCAGTTGCCGCTTGCTGTCACTGGATGGGCCGACGGGCGCGCTGACGCACGGTACTTTCACCGATTTGCTCGATAAGCTCAACCCTGGAGATCTGCTGGTCTTTAACAACACCCGCGTGATCCCGGCTCGTCTGTTTGGTCGTAAAGCCAGTGGCGGCAAGATTGAAGTGCTGGTCGAGCGAATGCTGGATGACAAACGTATTCTGGCGCATATTCGCGCCTCGAAAGCGCCGAAGCCGGGCGCTGAACTGTTGCTGGGTGACGACGAAAGTATTAATGCGACGATGGTCGCCCGCCATGACGCGCTGTTTGAAGTTGAGTTTAACGACGAGCGCAACGTGCTGGATATCCTCAACGCCATCGGCCATATGCCGCTGCCGCCGTATATCGATCGCCCGGATGAAGATGCTGACCGCGAACTGTACCAGACCGTGTATAGCGAAAAACCGGGCGCGGTCGCCGCGCCGACCGCGGGTCTGCACTTTGACGATCCGTTGCTGGCCAAACTGCGCGATAAAGGCATTGAGATGGCGTTCGTTACGCTACACGTGGGGGCAGGGACATTCCAGCCGGTGCGTGTAGACACTATCGAAGATCACATCATGCACTCGGAATACGCGGAAGTACCGCAGGATGTGGTTGATGCTGTGCTGGCGGCAAAAGCGCGCGGTAACCGCGTTATTGCCGTGGGCACTACCTCCGTGCGTTCACTGGAAAGCGCAGCGCAGGCAGCCAAAAACGATCTTATTGAACCGTTCTTCGGCGATACGCAGATCTTCATCTATCCAGGTTATCAATACAAAGTGATAGACGCGTTGGTAACCAACTTCCATCTGCCGGAATCGACGCTGATCATGCTGGTTTCTGCCTTTGCTGGCTACAAAAACACCATGCACGCCTATCATGAAGCGGTAAAAGCGGAATATCGCTTTTTTAGTTACGGTGATGCCATGTTTATCACGTACAATCCGCAGGCTATTTCTGAGCGACCGTGAGAAGGCTATCTCACTTGCCATTTTGATGGCGGGCAGTGCTCGCCATCCTCACGTACTGCGTGTACGCTCCGGTGGCTGCGCGCTGGTCGCCCCCAAACTGGCTGCGCCGATTGCGCCTTCGCCAGTGGGTTAAAATATTTTTACTCCGTGGAGTGAATCCATGGGGAAAGTTTAATCATCAGACTGTCTCTCTGATGCAGGAGAAAAAATGAAATTTGAACTGGACACCACAGATGGTCGCGCTCGCCGCGGCCGCCTGGTTTTTGATCGTGGCGTAGTGGAAACGCCTGCCTTTATGCCGGTCGGTACTTACGGCACTGTTAAGGGTATGACGCCGGAAGAAGTTGAAGCGACGGGCGCACAAATTATTCTCGGCAACACCTTCCACCTGTGGCTGCGCCCGGGTCAGGAAATTATGAAACTGCACGGCGATCTGCACGATTTCATGCAGTGGAAAGGGCCGATCCTCACCGACTCCGGCGGCTTCCAGGTGTTCAGCCTGGGCGATATCCGTAAGATAACCGAACAGGGCGTGCATTTCCGTAACCCGATCAACGGCGATCCGATTTTCCTCGATCCCGAGAAGTCGATGGAGATTCAATACGATCTCGGTTCCGATATCGTGATGATTTTCGATGAATGTACACCGTATCCGGCTGACTGGGACTATGCTAAACGCTCAATGGAGATGTCTTTGCGTTGGGCGAAGCGCAGCCGTGACCGTTTTGATGGCCTTGGCAACAAAAATGCGCTTTTTGGCATCATTCAGGGCAGTGTTTACGAAGATTTACGTGATATCTCTGTCAAAGGTCTGGTAGATATTGGCTTTGATGGCTACGCTGTCGGCGGTTTGGCTGTCGGTGAGCCGAAAGCAGATATGCACCGCATTCTGGAACATGTTTGCCCGCAAATTCCGGCAGATAAACCTCGCTATCTGATGGGCGTTGGCAAACCAGAAGATCTGGTTGAAGGCGTACGTCGTGGTATCGATATGTTTGACTGCGTGATGCCAACGCGAAATGCCCGTAATGGTCATTTGTTTGTGACTGACGGCGTGGTAAAAATTCGTAATGCGAAACATAAAAGCGACACCAGTCCGCTCGATGCCGAGTGTGATTGCTACACCTGTCGCAATTATTCGCGTGCTTACTTGCATCATCTTGATCGTTGCAACGAAATATTGGGCGCGCGACTCAATACGATTCATAACCTTCGTTACTACCAGCGTTTGATGGCGGGTTTACGCAAGGCTATTGAAGAGGGTAAATTAGAGAGCTTCGTGACCGATTTTTACCAACGTCAGGGTCGACCTGTTCCACCTTTGAACGTTGATTAATTTTAATAATGAGGGAATTTGAATGAGCTTTTTTATTTCTGATGCGGTAGCGGCAACAGGTGCTCCGGCGCAGGGCAGCCCGATGTCTCTGATTCTGATGCTGGTGGTGTTTGGTCTGATTTTCTACTTCATGATCCTGCGCCCACAGCAAAAGCGTACCAAAGAACATAAAAACCTGATGAACTCCATTGCCAAGGGTGATGAAGTGCTGACTAACGGTGGCCTGGTAGGTCGCGTGACCAAAGTAGCAGAAACTGGCTACATCGCTATCGCGCTGAACGACACCACTGAAGTGGTTATCAAACGTGATTTCGTAGCTGCCGTTCTGCCGAAAGGCACGATGAAGGCGCTGTAATTTATTGTTTTCCCAAAGGGAACTGCCGTGTTAAACCGTTATCCTTTGTGGAAGTACATTATGCTGGTCGTCGTTATTATCGTCGGCCTGCTTTACGCACTTCCCAACCTGTATGGTGAGGATCCGGCTGTTCAAATCACTGGCGTGCGCGGTGCCGCCGCCAGTGAGCAAACGCTGATCCAGGTCCAGAAAACGTTACAAGAAGATAAAATCACACCTAAGTCTGTGGCTCTGGAAGAGGGCGCTATTCTTGCGCGCTTTGACTCCACCGATACCCAACTGCGCGCACGTGAAGTGTTGATGGGCGTGCTGGGTGATCAATACGTCGTGGCGCTTAACCTTGCTCCGGCAACACCCCGTTGGCTGGCAGCCATTCACGCAGAACCGATGAAACTCGGTCTTGATCTGCGTGGTGGCGTTCACTTCCTGATGGAAGTGGATATGGACACCGCACTGGGTAAATTGCAGGAACAAAATATCGATAGCCTGCGCAGCGATCTGCGAGAAAAAGGCATTCCTTATACTACTGTTCGTAAAGAAGATAACTACGGTCTGAGCATCACCTTCCGTGATGGAAATGCCCGTGATGAAGCTATCTCTTACCTGAGCAAGCGTCACCAGGATCTGGTGATTTCCAGCCAGGGCAGCAATGCGCTGCGTGCGGTGATGACCGATGCGCGCCTGAGTGAAGCGCGTGAATATGCGGTCCAGCAGAACATCAACATCCTGCGTAACCGTGTTAACCAGTTGGGTGTTGCTGAACCTGTTGTTCAGCGTCAGGGTGCTGACCGTATCGTCGTCGAACTGCCTGGTATCCAGGATACTGCGCGTGCGAAAGAAATTTTGGGCGCAACCGCGACGCTGGAATTCCGTCTGGTAAATACCAACGTTGACCAGTCTGCTGCGGCATCCGGACGTGTTCCGGGTGATTCGGAAGTGAAACAATCCCGTGAAGGTCAGCCAGTAGTGCTGTACAAGCGCGTGATCCTGACCGGTGACCATATCACCGATTCCACTTCCAGCCAGGATGAATACAATCAGCCGCAGGTTAACATCTCGCTGGATAGCGCAGGTGGTAACATCATGTCTAACTTCACCAAGGACAACATCGGTAAGCCGATGGCGACCCTGTTCGTGGAGTACAAAGACAGCGGTAAGAAAGATGCCAACGGTCGTGCCGTTCTGGTGAAACAGGAAGAGGTGATTAACATTGCCAACATCCAGTCTCGCCTGGGCAACAGCTTCCGTATTACCGGTATCAACAACCCGAACGAAGCGCGTCAGCTTTCCCTGCTGTTACGTGCTGGTGCATTGATTGCGCCGATTCAGATTGTTGAAGAAAGGACAATCGGCCCAACCCTGGGTATGCAGAACATTAAACAGGGTCTGGAAGCGTGTCTGGCTGGTCTGGTGGTTTCAATTCTGTTCATGATCTTCTTCTATAAGAAGTTCGGTCTGATTGCGACAAGCGCGCTGATTGCCAACCTGGTATTGATTGTCGGCATTATGTCACTGTTGCCGGGGGCGACGTTGAGTATGCCGGGTATTGCGGGGATCGTCTTAACCCTTGCCGTCGCGGTCGATGCTAACGTACTGATCAACGAACGTATCAAAGAAGAGTTGAGCAACGGACGTTCGGTGCAGCAAGCAATCAATGAAGGTTATGCGGGTGCATTTAGCTCCATCTTCGATGCGAACATTACGACGTTGATCAAGGTCATCATCCTGTACGCAGTCGGCACCGGGGCAATTAAAGGGTTCGCGATTACTACTGGTATTGGTGTGGCGACGTCGATGTTTACCGCGATTGTCGGTACACGTGCCATCGTAAACCTGTTGTATGGCGGCAAGCGCGTCAAAAAGCTGTCAATCTGAGGAGTGCGATGTGGCACAGGAATATACTGTTGAACAATTGAACCACGGCCGTAAAGTCTGGGACTTTATGCGCTGGGACTACTGGGCTTTCGGCATTTCTGGTTTCCTGCTGATTGCGGCCATCATTGTGATGGGCGTACGCGGGTTTAACTGGGGTCTCGATTTCACCGGTGGTACGGTGATTGAAATTACGCTGGAAAAACCAGCGGATATGGACGTGATGCGCGATGCGCTGGAGAAAGCGGGCTTTGTGGATCCGCTGCTGCAGAACTTCGGCAGCAGCCACGACATTATGGTGCGTATGCCGCCAACTGAAGGGGCAAACGGCGGCCAGGTGTTGGGCAGCAAAGTGTTGAGTGTGATTAACGAATCCACCAACCAAAACGCGGCGGTGAAGCGAATTGAATTCGTTGGGCCGAGCGTGGGGGCCGATCTTGCTCAAACCGGTGCTATGGCGCTGATGGCGGCGCTGATCTCCATCCTGGTCTATGTTGGTTTCCGCTTCGAGTGGCGACTGGCGGCAGGTGTGGTTATCGCATTGGCGCACGACGTTATCATTACGCTCGGGATCCTGTCGTTGTTCCATATCGAGATTGACCTGACTATCGTGGCATCACTGATGTCGGTAATCGGTTACTCGTTGAACGACAGTATCGTGGTATCTGACCGTATTCGTGAAAACTTCCGCAAGATTCGTCGCGGTACGCCTTACGAAATCTTTAACGTGTCATTGACCCAGACGCTGCACCGTACGTTGATTACATCCGGTACCACGTTGATGGTTATCCTGATGCTGTTCCTGTTCGGTGGCCCGGTACTGGAAGGCTTCTCGCTGACCATGCTTATCGGTGTGTCCATCGGTACAGCATCGTCTATCTATGTGGCTTCGGCTCTGGCGTTGAAGCTGGGTATGAAGCGCGAGCACATGCTGCAGCAGAAGGTCGAGAAAGAAGGGGCGGATCAACCGTCAATTCTGCCTTAACCAACGCAGGCAAAAGAACTGAAATCCCGATCGTAAGGTCGGGATTTTTTTTGCCTGCGATTTAGCAGCAGACCATGATCTTTTTCTGTCGTCACATTACTGACAGTATGCTGTCAATAGCCCTGTCTTATAGTCCTTCTGAGACTACTCACACAGGCAGGAGGATGTATGAAAAACGTTATTAACTGGTTTGAAATCCCCGTGGTACAAATGGATCGCGCCATCGCTTTTTATGAGCCAGTGATGCAGATTTCTTTGCGCCGGGAGAACATGGACTGCGCTGAGCTGGCCGTATTCCCGTATCAGGAGCCTGCTCCTGGTGGAGCGCTGGCTAAATTTGACGGTATTACGCCTTCAGCGCAGGGCGCTATTATTTATCTGCATACGGATGATTTAGTGGCAACGCTTGAACGCGTCGCTACCGCGGGCGGCCAGTGCGTGTTTGGCCCGATCGAACTGGGGCAGGATATTGGCACGATTGCGCTATTTACTGACAGCGAAGGCAATCGTGTTGGTTTACATCAACCCGCGTAATATTTTCAGGACAGAGGACTAAAATGACCCGACGCGCCGACCGCTTGTTTCAGATTGTACAAATCCTGCGTGGCAGGCGAGTGACAACGGCGGCGCTGCTGGCAGAGCGTCTTGAGGTTTCTGAACGGACGATTTATCGCGATATCCGCGATCTCTCTTTATCCGGCGTGCCCATTGAGGGTGAAGTGGGCAGTGGCTATCGCTTAATGGCCGGGTTTGATCTGCCGCCGTTGATGTTAACGCATCACGAATCAGAAGCGTTGATGGTAGCGATTCGGCTGTTGAAAACATGGGGCGGGGATTCACTCTCACAGGCGCTGGAATCCGCGCAGGAAAAAGTGCTGGCGATATTGCCGCCAGAGAGTCGGCGCAGGGCCGAACAAACGCGGATTTTCGCACCAGATTTTGGTAATCAGCCGCATTCACGTAGTGCGTTCGATCTTATTCATCGCGCGGTTTCGGCGCAGCAGATTCTGGCGCTGCATTATCGCGATGAGTCCGGGAATCTCTCCTGGCGAGACGTTCAGCCGTTGGGGTTATTTTTCGGGGGCGAGCACTGGCTGCTGGTTGCATGGTGTGAGAATCGTGACGATTATCGCTGTTTTCGCGTTGATCGTTGTCTGAAGATCACGCCACTCGACAGGCATTTTCGCGAATCGGCGGATCGTTCGCTAAGTGACTTTTTACGTAAGGTACGCTGTGAAGATCAGCCATAAAAAAGCCAGCGGTTAAGCTGGCTTGTCTTTGATAAATTTACTGGATTAGAAGTTGTAACCTACAACCAGGTAACCACCCCAACCGGTAGAACGAACGTTTTCATTCATCCAGTTCAGATCCGCGTTATCGTTCCACTGACCACCGTTGTGCCAGTAACGGGCAACGACAGAATAATGCCAGTGGTCATAGTTTAGCGCCAGAATGTGGCTGGAGGCGATAGAGTTGTTAGTACGCTGTTTAATGCCATTCTCAGCGTAGGCGCTCTTATCACCCAGATCGGAACCCCAGTCAAAGTTGGTAAAACCGATGTAGCTCAGGTTACCGCCCCACAGTTCGGTAATCGGTACAAAGTACTTCACTTTGAAACGGTAGCCGTCCCAATCATTTTCGTTCTCAGCACCGTAGTTCTGCCACTGGTACTTAGCGTACACGTTCATGGACAGGCTCATCGGCAAGCCGGTGTCGATGTCGGTACCCAGACCCATGTACCAGGTACTCTGGCGGCCATCTTTGTTACGACCCATGTCGTAGATGTAGTTGTTCGCGAAATACCACTCTTTGAACGGACCGAAGCTCAGGTCGGTACCGGTCAGTTTGTCGATGGAGAAACGGGGTTCGATTTCCATGAACAGCGGAGAGCCGTGGTTCCAGATACCTTTCGCATCGGTGTTACCACCGAAGAATACCGGTGCATCCATGTAACCATAGAAGTCGAACCAATCTTTCTTGGCAAACGCTTCGTATTCCAGGTAGGTATCGTTACGGAGCTGCGGTCCGAAGCGAGTGTGGTAGCTACCCACAACGTTAACGCTCTGATGCCACCAGTCGGAAAGATATTGCGGTTTGTCATTTTCTGCCGCGTTTGCAACAGTAAATGACGAGGAGAGCGCCAGTACTGCACCGGCTGCAAGTAATGTTTTTTTCATATGTATGCCACTGTTTGAAATCCCTTTCGGGAGTGAAAAAGACGCAAATTGCGTTTCTAAATATTTCGTATTTCTTCGGAGCCTATTATAAAAATCATTGTTCACAAAAATATGTCTTGTTTCACAGTTCTATCATTTACGTAATCGATTGCGTTCACGTTTGCGTACTTTAGGCGGCGAATTGTACTGGCTCCGATGAATGTTGCCAAGTTTTACTGGAAATATCGCTTATGTCATAGGAGTAACAAAATAGGGCGGGTTGGTGTTGCGGAACGCACAAAAACGTTCCGCAAAAAGTTTATTGACTAACAGGCTGGATGTCGTGGATGCGAACAAAACCTAACTGGTCAGGAGACAGTCCGTTTAGCTGCAACGGAATATCCACGTCGCTGGGGGCAAGGATACTTGCCGGGGCGTTTATCAACTGATTCTGTACATTCACTTCCTGGTAGTTGTCTGTGGTGCCCTGAATCTGTCCGTACTCTACAGTACCGCTAAAGGCAGGGAGCGGGGTATTCGATTCCCCCTGAATACGCAGTGTCAGGCGCGTTCCTGCCGCATTTGGCGCAATATTCACCAGCGACATACGCAACGTGCCGATCTGACTATCCAGCCGGGCAGGTGTTTTGGAACCGGGTAGCAGGTAAGCTCCACTGGTCGATTTGGCATTCAACATATTTTGTTGCGTAATTTTTACCGTTTCCTGATTGAGCTGTGTCATCTCTTTATTCAACGTGCTAACGCTTTGATGCATCTGGCGTACTTCGCTTTGTTGTGCACAGGCGCTGAGGCTAAAGAGGCTTCCCACCAGGAGAATTCTTAGGTAACGTCTTGTCATTGTGATTACTTCCTTCATTGTCGCGATAGCATAATGGTAGTGTGCGCAGAGCACGAAGGCATCGATCCTTTGTCTCAAAAGCGCTCCGCCTTTGTTGTCACGCCAGTTCAGGGTAAAATAGATTTCTGCGAACCACTAAGGTACAGGACGCCGTATGCATTGCCCATTCTGTTTCGCCGTAGACACTAAGGTAATTGACTCTCGTCTTGTGGGCGAGGGCTCTTCGGTACGCCGCCGCCGACAGTGTCTGGTCTGTAACGAACGTTTCACCACCTTTGAGGTGGCTGAACTTGTTATGCCGCGCGTTGTAAAAAGCAACGATGTGCGTGAACCCTTTAATGAAGAGAAGCTGCGTAGCGGCATGCTCAGAGCGCTTGAAAAACGTCCGGTCAGCGCTGATGACGTCGAAATGGCGTTAAACCATATAAAATCACAGCTGCGTGCGACAGGCGAGCGTGAAGTGCCGAGTAAGATGATTGGCAATCTGGTGATGGAGCAATTGAAAAAGCTCGATAAAGTCGCTTACATCCGCTTTGCCTCGGTTTACCGGAGCTTCGAAGATATCAAAGAATTTGGCGAAGAGATTGCTCGCCTACAGGACTAAGCCATGCAGGATGAATTGTACATGGCGCGAGCGCTGAAGCTTGCTGCGCGCGGACGTTTTACCACTCACCCCAACCCCAACGTGGGCTGCGTGATTGTGAAAGATGGGGAGATCGTCGGTGAGGGATACCACCATCGCGCGGGCGAGCCTCATGCCGAAGTCCATGCTCTGCGTATGGCGGGAGAAAAAGCGCAGGGGGCAACGGCCTACGTTACGCTTGAACCCTGTAGCCATCATGGTCGCACGCCGCCGTGCTGCGATGCGCTGATCGCCGCCGGTGTGACGCGTGTGGTTGCCGCTATGCAGGATCCCAATCCACAGGTCGCTGGCCGCGGGCTTTATCGCTTGCAGCAGGCGGGCGTTGACGTCAGCCATGGCCTGATGATGAGCGAAGTTGAGCAGCTTAATAAGGGCTTTCTCAAACGGATGCGTACCGGATTCCCCTACGTACAGCTCAAGCTGGGTGCCTCGCTTGATGGGCGTACGGCGATGGCCAGTGGTGAAAGCCAGTGGATCACCTCGCCGCAGGCACGTCGCGATGTGCAACGCCTGCGCGCGCAAAGTCATGCCATTTTAACCAGCAGTGCCACGGTACTGGCGGATGACCCTCAGCTTACCGTCCGTTGGGAAGAACTGGGGGAGCCAACCCAGGCGAGTTATCCGCAGGAAAATGTGCGTCAGCCAATCCGAATTGTACTTGATAGCCAGAACCAGGTGACACCGGCGCATCGCATTGTGCAACAGCCCGGAGAAACCTGGATTGTCCGTACCCAGGACGATCCTCGCAGCTGGCCGGAAACGGTTCGTAGCCTGAAAGTGCCGGAACATAACGGGCATCTGGATCTGGTGGTGTTGATGATGCAGCTGGGCAAGCAGCAAATTAACAGCATTTGGGTTGAGGCCGGGCCAACACTCGCAGGTGCGTTATTACAGGCCGGCGTGGTGGATGAGCTAATCGTCTATGTTGCGCCTAAACTGTTAGGGAGCGATGCCCGAGGATTATGTGTGCTTCCAGGCCTTGAGAAACTGGCTGACGCCCCCCATTTCAAATTCAACGAAATACGCCATGTAGGTCCGGACCTTTGCCTGCATTTAGTGGGCGCATGATCTCCCGGTTCGAAAGGGAAGCAGCGCACAGATTATTATGATAAAATCCGCCCCCCTGCGGGGTCTAGTGAATCCGAAGGAAGAATATGAACATTATTGAAGCTAACGTTGCTACCCCGGACGCTCGCGTCGCCATCACCATTGCGCGTTTCAACAACTTTATCAATGACAGCCTGCTGGAAGGTGCGATCGACGCCCTGAAACGTATTGGTCAGGTTAAAGATGAAAATATTACCGTCGTTTGGGTTCCAGGCGCGTATGAGCTGCCGCTGGCGGCTGACGCACTGGCAAAAACCGGTAAATATGACGCGGTGATTGCGCTGGGTACGGTTATCCGTGGCGGTACCGCACACTTCGAATATGTGGCTGGCGGTGCAAGCAATGGCCTGGCGCATGTCGCTCAGGACAGCGGTATCCCGGTAGCCTTCGGTGTTCTGACCACCGAAAGTATTGAACAAGCCATCGAACGTGCTGGCACCAAAGCCGGCAACAAAGGCGCAGAAGCTGCACTGACTGCGCTTGAAATGATTAATGTATTGAAAGCCATTAAGGCCTGATTTTTGTAAGGGGAAATCCGTGAAACCTGCTGCTCGTCGCCGCGCCCGTGAGTGTGCCGTCCAGGCGCTCTACTCCTGGCAGTTGTCCCAGAACGACATCGCTGATGTTGAATACCAGTTCCTGGCGGAACAGGACGTAAAAGATGTCGACGTTCTGTATTTCCGTGAACTGCTGTCCGGGGTGGCGACTAACAGCGCGTACCTGGATGGACTGATGAAGCCTTACCTGTCTCGCCTGTTGGAAGAGCTGGGTCAGGTAGAAAAAGCCGTGCTGCGTATTGCGCTGTTTGAACTGTCTAAGCGTAGTGATGTGCCGTATAAAGTGGCCATTAACGAAGCGATTGAACTGGCGAAAACCTTCGGCGCTGAAGATAGCCACAAATTCGTCAACGGCGTACTGGATAAAGCAGCACCTGTGATTCGCCCCAACAAAAAGTGATCCCGAGGCCGGCTGGAGGGTGGAACCTGTTTCCACTGTCCCCGGCTTTTTCTTTTTTCCTGCTGAGGCATAACGTATGGCATGTGGCGAGTTTTCCCTGATTGCCCGTTATTTTGACCGCGTAAGAAGCTCTCGTCTTGATGTCGAAACCGGTATTGGCGACGATTGCGCACTTCTGAACATCCCTGAAAAACAGACGCTGGCGATCAGCACCGATACGCTGGTGGCAGGCAACCACTTCCTCCCCGATATTGATCCCACAGACCTTGCCTGGAAAGCGCTGGCGGTGAACTTGAGCGATCTGGCGGCGATGGGGGCTGATCCTGCATGGCTGACGCTGGCAATCACATTGCCTGACGTCGATGAAGCCTGGCTTGAAGCTTTCAGTGATGGCCTGTTTGAGCTCCTGAATTACTATGATATGCAGTTGATTGGCGGTGACACCACACGTGGGCCACTGTCGATGACGCTGGGTATTCATGGCTACGTCCCGGTTGGACGGGCCTTAAAACGCTCCGGTGCGAAGCCGGGCGACTGGATTTACGTTACCGGTACGCCGGGTGACAGTGCAGCCGGGTTGGCAATTTTGCAGCAACGGTTGCAGGTTGCCGATGCACAAGATGCTGACTATCTGCTCAAGCGCCACTTGCGTCCCACGCCGCGAATTTTACAAGGGCAAGCCCTGCGCGACCTGGCGAGTGCCGCAATCGATCTCTCGGACGGTCTGATTTCAGATCTGGGCCATATCGTTAATGCCAGTGGCTGCGGTGCACGGATTAACGTCGATGCTCTGCCATATTCCACTGCGTTTACCCAACACGTCGAGCCTGAACAGGCGTTGCGTTGGGCGCTCTCGGGCGGTGAAGATTATGAGTTATGCTTTACCGTACCAGAAATGAATCGTGGGGCGCTGGACGTCGCGCTGGGGCATCTCGGCACACCGTTTACCTGCATTGGGCAGATGAGTGCGGATGTGGAAGGCATTCATTTTACGCGTGATGGAAAACCCGTCACGTTCGACTGGAAAGGATATGACCATTTTGCCGCGCCTTAAAAAAGATGTCGCAAAAAGCCGTTTGAGCATGCGTAATCCGTGGCACCTGCTGGCTACCGGATTTGGCAGTGGATTGAGCCCGATTGTACCGGGCACCATGGGATCGCTGGCGGCGATCCCATTTTGGTATTTAATGACATTTCTGCCGTGGCAACTCTATTCACTGGTAGTCATGCTGTCGATCTGTATTGGCGTCTATCTGTGCCATCAAACGGCAAAAGATATGGGCGTGC
The DNA here is from genome assembly GCF_028069815.1 of Citrobacter sp. Awk 2. Classification (NCBI taxonomy): domain Bacteria; kingdom Pseudomonadati; phylum Pseudomonadota; class Gammaproteobacteria; order Enterobacterales; family Enterobacteriaceae; genus Citrobacter; species Citrobacter sp. Awk 2. Next base: position 115,845 of record NZ_JANEWL010000001.1, on the reverse strand, counting down.
ACGATCACGGAAGCATTGTCTGGGACGAGTTTGTCGGAATGTGGATAACCCTGATGGCGCTGCCGACCAACGACTGGCAGTGGGTTGCCGCTGGATTTGTGATTTTCCGTATTCTGGATATGTGGAAACCCTGGCCGATTCGCTGGTTCGATCGTAACGTACATGGTGGCACGGGGATCATGATCGATGATATCGTGGCCGGGATACTGTCCGCCGGGATACTGTACTTTATTGGCCATCACTGGCCGGTAGGCATCATTTAACCCCTTTTTGAGGCCGTTGTAGGCCGGATAAGCATAGCGTATCCGGCACTGATTGCCCGATGGCGCGGCGCTTATCGGGCCTACGATCTACAACCGCGCTTATTTAAATCCCACCACCGGATGCTGTTTGTACGGCATTTCCAGTTCGGCAATGTGCTCTGGTTTCAGCGTTAAATCTACCGCATTAAGTAATTCATCCAACTGTTCTTCACGCGATGTGCCGACAATCGGTGCGGCGACGCCAGGTTTGCTTAACAGCCATGCCAGAGCGACCTGCGCTCGTGTAGCGCCCAGTTCTTCACTGACGCTAGTCAATCGTGCAGCAATTTGCGCGTCGTTTTCATCACTTTCTTCGTACAGGTTTTTGCCGACTTCATCGGAAACCAGGCGTGCGGTGGTTTCTCCCCACGGGCGCGTCAGGCGACCACGTGCCAACGGACTCCATGGGATCACCGCGACACCTTCCTGAGAGCAAAGCGGTAGCATGTCGCGTTCTTCTTCGCGGTAGATCAGGTTGTAGTGATCCTGCATGCTAACAAATTGCGCCCAACCGTGTTGTTTCTGCAGGGCCAGTGCCTGAGCAAACTGCGAAGCGTGCATGGATGATGCGCCGATGTAGCGCGCTTTCCCGGCTTTCACGACGTCATTAAGCGCTTCCAGCGTTTCTTCAATGGGCGTGTTGTAGTCCCAACGGTGAATTTGCAGGATATCGACATAGTCCATACCAAGACGCTTCAGACTGTCATCAATAGAACGCAGAATTTGCGCACGGGATAATCCTTCCGGCAGGTCGTCAACACGGTGAAAAACTTTGGTGGCTACTACGACGTCATCACGACGAGCGAAATCGCGCAGCGCACGGCCGACAATTTCCTCACTGCTGCCTGCGGAGTAACTGTTTGCGGTATCGAAAAAGTTAATACCACCCTCAAGGGCATGTTTGATAATCGGGCGACTACTTTCTTCTGGTAGCGTCCAGGCGTGATTGCCGCGATTGGGTTCGCCAAACGTCATGCAGCCCAAACAAAGGCGGGAGACCCGAAGGTCTGTTTTTCCTAAGGTGTTGTATTGCATAAATTCGCTCCTGCTTAGCGTGTTATTCATTAAGCATAGCAGGAGCGAGGGGGGGATTATGCCAGCCAGGCCTTGATTTTGGCCTCAATTCCGGCTGCATTCAGGCCCAGTTCGGCGCGAGCCTCGTCCTGAGTACCCTGGGGAATGAAGAAGTCAGGCAGGCCGATATTCAGTACCGGAACCGGCTTACGGTGCGCCATCAGCACTTCGTTTACACCGCTGCCTGCGCCGCCCATAATGGCGTTTTCTTCAATCGTCACCAGCACGTCGTGCTGTGCTGCCATTTCCAGAATCAGTGCTTCATCCAGCGGTTTCACGAAGCGCATATCGACCAGCGTTGCGTTCAGCGATTCCGCGACCTGAGCCGCTTCCGGCATCAGCGTACCGAAGTTCAGAATCGCCAGTTTCTCACCGTGACGCTTGACGATACCTTTGCCGATAGGCAATTGTTCCAGCGGCGTCAGCTCAACACCTACGGCAGTACCGCGGGGATAACGCACGACCGTTGGGCCATTGTTGTAGTGATAGCCGGTAAACAACATTTGGCGACATTCGTTCTCATCGCTCGGGGTCATAATGACCATTTCCGGGATGCAGCGCAGGAAGGAAAGATCGAACGCACCCTGGTGGGTTTGCCCATCGGCACCCACGATTCCTGCCCGGTCAACGGCGAACAGTACCGGCAGTTTCTGAATGGCAACATCGTGCAGCACCTGATCGTAGGCGCGTTGCAGGAACGTGGAATAGATAGCGACGATGGGTTTATAACCACCAATCGCCAGACCTGCAGCAAAAGTTACTGCATGCTGCTCGGCAATGGCCACGTCGAAGTAGCGATCCGGGAATTTACGCGAGAACTCCACCATACCGGAGCCTTCACGCATTGCCGGGGTAATCGCCATCAGCTTGTTGTCTTTTGCTGCAGTTTCACACAGCCAGTCACCGAAGATTTTTGAATAGCTCGGCAGACCGCCGCTGCTTTTCGGCAGACATCCGCTGGACGGATCGAATTTGGGCACCGCGTGGAAGGTGATCGGATCTTTTTCTGCTGGTTCGTAGCCACGACCTTTCTTGGTCATGATGTGCAGGAACTGCGGGCCTTTCAGATCCCGCATGTTTTTCAGCGTGGTGATAAGACCCAGCACGTCGTGACCGTCTACCGGGCCAATATAGTTAAAGCCCAGCTCTTCAAACAGCGTACCCGGCACAACCATACCTTTGATGTGTTCTTCGGTACGTTTGAGCAGCTCTTTAATCGGCGGAACGCCGGAGAACACTTTCTTCCCGCCTTCGCGCAACGACGAATAGAGTTTTCCAGAGAGCAGTTGCGCCAGGTGGTTATTCAGCGCACCGACGTTTTCCGAAATCGACATTTCATTGTCGTTGAGGATAACCAGCATGTCAGGCTTAATATCGCCCGCATGGTTCATCGCTTCAAACGCCATCCCGGCGGTGATGGCACCGTCGCCAATGACGCATACGGTGCGGCGCTCTTTGCCTTCTTTCTCGGCGGCAACTGCAATGCCGATGCCTGCGCTGATAGAGGTTGAGGAGTGGCCAACGCTCAGTACGTCATACTCACTCTCGCCGCGCCACGGGAACGGATGCAGGCCGCCTTTCTGGCGAATAGTGCCAATCTTATCGCGGCGGCCGGTAAGAATTTTGTGCGGATAAGCCTGATGTCCCACATCCCAGATTAACTGGTCGAACGGGGTGTTGTAGACATAGTGCAGCGCGACGGTGAGTTCCACCGTGCCCAGACCAGAGGCGAAGTGCCCGCTGGAACGGCTCACGCTGTCGAGCAAATAGCGGCGCAGTTCGTCGCAAAGCTTAGGCAGGCTCTCTTTTGGCAGCAGTCTTAACTCCTGGGTGGAGTCGACCAACGCCAGGGTCGGGTATTTGGCTATATCAAAACTCATCGCAAGCTCATTGGATATGTTGGTTTATTTATCACGCTGGATTATGTAGTCCGCTAGCGCTTCCAGTGCCGAGGTATCGAGAGATTGTGCGGCCAGCAAACTTAACGACTGGCGGGCATCCTCAATTAAATCCCGGGCTTTATTCCGGGCTTGCTCAAGACCCAGAAGTGCAGGATAGGTACTTTTGCCAAGCTGCTGGTCGGCACCCTGACGTTTACCCAATGTTGCAGTATCGCCTACCACATCCAGTATGTCATCCTGAACCTGGAAGGCCAGACCGATACTTTCGGCGTATTTGTCGAGTATCGGCAGAAGTTCTCTCCCTTTATCTCCAGCACTTAACGCACCCAAACGAACGGCGGCGCGAATCAATGCGCCGGTTTTATGGCGGTGAATACGCTCCAGCGCCGCCAGTTCTACCTGCTGACCTTCTGCTGCCAGATCCAGCGCCTGACCGCCACACATACCGGCGATACCGCTGGCTTGAGCCAGTTCAGAGATCATGGCGATGCGGTCACGGTCGGTGACTTCTGGCATCGGGGCGTCGCTGATAATAGAGAACGCCAGCGTTTGCAGCGCATCACCGGCCAGAATCGCATTCGCTTCGCCAAACTTGACGTGGCAGGTTGGCAGACCGCGACGCAGATCATCGTCGTCCATCGCGGGTAAATCGTCGTGCATCAGCGAATAGGCATGGATGCACTCAACCGCGGCGGCGGGGGCGTCAAGCGTACTCAGGCTCACGCCAAACATCTGACCGGTAGCATAAACCAAAAATGGGCGCAGACGTTTGCCGCCTAATAATGCGCCATATTGCATGGTTTCGACCACGGGAGTGTTCTGAAAGGGCAGTGGCGCGATAAAACGGCTCAGTGCCTGGTTAGCCTGCTCAACGCAAGCCTGTAGCTGCTGCGTAAAATCCATTTACTCATTATCCGGTGTAAAAGGCGTGAGGGCGGCGTCTTCAGTTTCTGACAGCAGGATTTGCACGCGCTGTTCAGCCTGTTGCAATTTGACTTGTCCCTGACGTGCCAGCTGTACGCCACGTTCGAATTCGTTCAGCGCCTCTTCCAGCGGCAAATCGCCGCTTTCCAGACGGGTGACAATCTGTTCCAGCTCGCTCAGCGCAGTTTCAAAACTGGCGGGCGCTTCATTTTTCTTCGGCATAATGAATGTCTGACTCTCTGTATTGACAGCACAAGACTATGGTAACGGACTCGCACTGATAAGCAAATAACGCGCAATGTGCACAGTAGCCGCGCGATGGTGGTATACTTGCGCGCCTGGATGCAGTCGCGGGTATGGGCTGCTGTATTATTTTCCATCACAAGTCGTTCAGACTTGCCAAAGAACCATTGCCGCCATGAAGTTTATCATTAAATTGTTCCCAGAAATCACCATCAAAAGCCAATCTGTGCGTTTGCGCTTTATAAAAATTCTGACAGGGAACATCCGTAACGTTTTAAAGCACTACGATGAAGACCTTGCCGTTGTCCGTCACTGGGATCACGTTGAGGTTCGCGCCAAAGATGAAAGCCAGCGTCTGGATATTCGTGACGCGTTAACCCGAATCCCGGGTATTCACCATATTCTCGAAGTAGAAGACGTGCCGTTTACCGATATGCACGATATTTTCGAGAAAGCACTGGTGCAATACCGCGATCAACTGGAAGGAAAAACCTTCTGTGTGCGCGTCAAGCGCCGCGGCAAGCATGAGTTTAGCTCCATCGAGGTGGAACGTTATGTTGGCGGCGGACTGAATCAGCATATTGAATCTGCGCGCGTGAAGCTGACGAAGCCGGATGTGACGGTTAATCTTGAAATCGAAAACGACCGTCTGCTGCTGGTTAAAGGCCGCTATGAAGGTATCGGCGGTTTCCCGATTGGTACACAAGAAGACGTTCTGTCGCTGATCTCCGGTGGTTTTGACTCCGGTGTGTCCAGCTACATGCTGATGCGTCGCGGCTGCCGCGTACACTATTGCTTCTTCAACCTCGGCGGCGCAGCGCATGAAATCGGCGTTCGCCAGGTGGCGCATTATCTGTGGAACCGTTTTGGTAGCTCACATCGCGTACGCTTTGTTGCTATCAACTTTGAGCCGGTAGTCGGTGAGATCCTGGAAAAAGTCGACGACGGCCAGATGGGCGTGGTCCTTAAGCGCATGATGGTCCGTGCGGCGTCTAAAGTGGCTGAACGCTATGGCGTACAGGCGCTGGTGACCGGTGAAGCGCTGGGCCAGGTGTCCAGCCAGACGCTAACCAACCTGCGCTTGATCGATAACGTTTCGGATACGCTGATCCTGCGTCCGCTAATCTCTCATGACAAAGAGCACATCATTAATCTGGCGCGTGAAATCGGTACTGAAGACTTCGCCCGTACCATGCCGGAATACTGCGGTGTGATTTCAAAAAGCCCGACGGTGAAAGCGGTTAAAGCGAAGATTGAGGCCGAAGAAGAAAACTTCGATTTCTCGATCCTCGATAAAGTGGTTGAAGAAGCGAACAATATTGACATTCGCGACATCGCCCAGCAGACGCAGCAGACTGTGGTGGAAGTTGAAACCGTGAGCGGCTTCGGTCCGAACGATGTGATTCTGGATATTCGCTCCGTGGATGAACAGGATGACAAACCGCTGAAGGTGGAAGGTGTGGACGTGGTTTCTCTGCCGTTCTACAAGTTGAGCACTAAATTCGGCGATCTGGACCAGAATAAAACCTGGCTGCTGTGGTGTGAACGCGGGGTGATGAGCCGCCTGCAGGCGCTGTATCTGCGCGAGCAGGGCTTTGAAAACGTGAAGGTGTATCGTCCGTAATTGTGGTTTGCCCCGGCTTTATGCGCCGGGGCAACGCTAATCTTGCGGCTGAAGTGATGCAATGCTGTTGACCAATTGATTAGCAATCTGCGGAATAGCTTCGGCACTAAAAAAACCCATCGTTACAGCAATTGCAATGAGCTCACCTTTACTACTCTGAAGCGGACAAGCGATAGATTGCGCTCCAGGGATCCCCTGAGTTGGGTTGTAACGCACGGCATATCCCTGCGATATTATTTGTTTAATTAACTGTTTCTGCGCCGGGTTTTGCGCCTGATAACCAGAAAAACTCATAAAAATTTGCCCTGCTGCACTGGCATGAAGTGGAACCTGCGTATTGGGCAGAAAATCGATATCGACGTTTCGAAAACTGCGATTGTAATGTTTGAGTATTAATCCGTTATCAGAGACAACGACGACTCCAGTAGAGTGGTTAAAGGTATCGCGAAAAGCAACCAGCATAGCGTTGAGCTCATTAATCGCATTGCGTGTACTCGTTGGCGTCCCAGCCAGCTGCAGTGCAGTTGCACCCAGGCTGTAAAGCCCCTTTTCGTTTTGACATAGCATGCCTGTTCGGCAAAGTGAAACCAGATATTTGTGTAACCTGCTTTTCGACAAACCACATCCAGTAGCGATATCGATTGCCCTCGCTTGACCATTTTGACTGGCAACAAATGTCAAAATGCTGACGGCTATATCAACCGAATTTACCCCTTGTGATGTTTCAGTCATATGCGTTCTCTTTTTAGATACCTAGCGATTATATCATCGAGTCAGAAACAGGACTGCTTTCGCAATTCAAAAAGATCACTACCTCTAAGTGATTAGATCATGATTCATCTCAAGTTAATCATTAGTGAACCTTGATTCACTAATGATTAACTTTATGGAGGGGAAACCATGGATGCTTTGAGCAATATACGTTTAAAAAGAAGAACCCTGTTAAAAGGGCTAGGTGTAGTGGGTTTAGCTACATTAGGGCCAACCTTTCTCGGATTACGCCAGGCCAACGGTGCGCCGTTGCCCCGGTTTCGTCTTCAGCAATCGGATTACATGACATTTCGTTCGACCTGCGCAATGGAATGTCTGCATTGCAATCTGACTGCTTATGTCTGGAAAGATCGCTTGATGAAAATTGAAGCAACGAAAGGTTTTAACGTGAAATGTTGCTTACGAGGAATTAGCCGAACGAAGTGGGTGTACCACCCTCTACGTTTGACGCAACCGCTGCTGCGTACGGGGGAGAAAGGTGAGGGGAAATTTAAGCCAATTTCCTGGGATGCCGCACTGGATCTCATTGAAAAGAAAATCAGAGACACAATCGCGAGTGATGGCAATAAAGGCTTATTGTTAACTGCCGCCTCAGGGAACATGGACTCTATCAAGAATGATATGGGGAAAGCATTTTTTGATTATCTTGGCGGATCGACAAAACATGCTGGTTCACTATGTTGTGCTGCCGTCACCGCCGCGATGATACCAATGGTGGGTTTACGCTATGCGGATACCCGAGACACGATACCAGCAAGCCGCTATATCCTCTGCTGGGGAAATAACCCTGCCGTCACGATGCATGCTTACTTCAAGGATTATTCACACGCGCAACGTAACGGGGCGCGCATGGTCGTTATCGATCCCCGTTTTAACGAAACCGCAGCTAAAGCGGATGAGTGGGTGCCTATTGTGCCGGGGACTGATATCGCACTGGCGCTGGGGATGATCAACATCATTATGCAGGAAAAACGCTATGACGCGGATTTTCTGCGAGCGCACACCGGTGCGGTTTATCTGGTGGATGGACAACAGAAGTTAATGCGAGCCGACCCGCAGGATACGGACAGTTATCTGGTGTTTGATACCCTGACACAAAGCGTGAAGCGACATGATGCGCCGGGCGTTATTCCTGCATTGCTGAATGATGAACTGCCCAACGAGAGTGATTTTACGACCGTACTGGATAACGTTTGGGCGCAGGCTAAACCCTGGACAACACAGAAAGTCGAGCAGGAAACGGATGTGCCAGCGCAAACGGTGTTACGCTTGGCGCGAGACTATGCTTCCACGCAGCCTGCGATGATTGTTCAGAATATGTCTGGAGCGCAGAGAACCGAATTTGGTACTTACGTAGCTGCCAGCCAATTTTATCTGGCGCTGATAACCGGCAATATCGGTAAGCCTGGTGCTGGGGTCTGTGATGCGGGCGGGGTCAGGCAAATGGCGAAATTTTCGCCCATTATCCCCCCCGCGCCAAATGCTGCCAAAATTCCATCGATCCCCATTTCTAAAATTGGGGACTGGATCGTTAACGAAAAACCTCATCCAATAAAATTCTGGTGGAACATGACACTGGGGGCAATGACGCAGTTGCCGAATACAAATCAGGTCAGAGAAGCCTTTAAAAAAGTGCCATTTGTCGTGGTGGCAGACAATTTGATGAGTTCGTCTGCACTGTATGCCGATTTGGTGCTGCCCGTGACGACCATTTTTGAAGATGTCAGTTTAATGGCGGGGGTTCGCAGCCACTATGTACAACTGATGGAGAAAGCGGTGGAACCACCGGGAGAAGCTAAACCGGATTACTGGATTTTTGCACGCCTGGCCGAGCGTTTTGGATTTGGAGACGTCTTTAATCAGCCCATTGAACATTACATTGATACTTGCCTCAAAGGGTCGGGTATCACCCGCGAAATGTTAAAAAAAGGGCCGGTATGCCCCGTTAAAGAAGACTGGACCCCCTTTAAGGATGGGCAGTTTTGTACCTCAACCGGAAAGGCGCATTTTTATATTGAGGAGTGGGCCAAAAAAGACTTCCTGCCGGTAGTGACCTGGAAACAGGTGAAAGAGTCAGTGAAAGGTTCACCTGAGCTGGCAAGCCACTATCCGTTAATGGCGGTACAGCGCAAACTGGCACGTAGCGTACATTCGAGCCACGGTATGAATGAATGGATCCTCGAGGTTCAGCGTAATCGTCCAAACGTTATGATTCACCCAGAAGATGCCCATAATCGTCAGATCCAGGCTGGAGAGTGGGTTGTTGTGTTTAATCATCGTGGAGAGCATAGAGCAATTGCCGATGTCACAACGCATATAAAACGGGGAGTTGTGAGCCTGGATAACGGCTGGTGGGAGCAACAGGGGGGAAGTAGCAGCCACGTCACCAACGATCAGGTCGAGTTGTTGGGCAATGGACACTGTTGTAACAGTACGTTAGTTGACGTGAGAAGGGAGGCTTAATCATGACGAAACAGTATGGATTTCTTATTGATATGCAAAACTGCTATGGCTGTAAAACCTGCAGCATGGCCTGCAAATCAGAAAATATGACGCCGCTTGGTGTGTTGTGGCGGCGGGTGCGTGAGCGCAATACGGATGAACCTAATACTCAAGCTTTTATCAGCATGTCGTGTAACCATTGCGATGACCCTCAGTGCATGAAAGTGTGCCCTGCCGGGACTTATACCAAACGAGCTGACGGGATTGTTTTACAGGACCACGAACGTTGTATCGGTTGCCGGATGTGTATTATGGCCTGCCCCTGGAGTGCACCGGTTTACGATGCGGAAGAGGGGAAAACCAGTAAATGTAATTTGTGTGCGGAACGCTTGGATGAAGGTTTGCAACCACGCTGTGTCGAATCGTGTCCCGCGGGGGTTTTACGATTTGGCGAGATAGAAGATCTTCGCAAAGAGCATACCACCCAATGGACGGTACTAGAGAAGCGCTACAACTTACCCGATCACAATATCAGTAAGCCCAATATTGTGATTATTGCGCCACGGGACTGAGGAGAGAGAAATGGAACACTATGAATTGCCATTAGTCTTTTTTACGGTCTTTGCTCAATGGGGGATTGGTGGTGTCCTGGCACTAACGTTGTGTCAGAATTTTGGTACGCTGAAATTCAATGCTGAACAATATCGTCGGCTGGCGCTGTTATTTTGGGTCATCACTGTGCTGGGTTCTTTGGCATCCCTTGTACACTTGGGAACACCTACTGGCGCATACCGCTCAATAGCTGGGTTGGGAATATCCTGGTTGAGCCGGGAAGTGGTGGCATTTATCGTATTGAATGCCGTGATATTTTGTTGGCTAGCGCTATGCTGGCTCAAGCCTGAGCACCCTGGAGTGAATCTTCTGGGTGGCGTAACGGCGCTTGTTGGTCTTGTGTCAATTTTTGTGACGTCTCAGGTCTATTACCAAATGGCACTACACCCGCTTTGGCATACTCTGGCCACGCCGCTTGGCTTTCTGGCAACGGCGGTGTTGCTGGGTTTTATGAGTGTGGCGGTAGCAGGTGGCTATTGGCATAAATCCTCTTCACCGGTGTGTTATGCAGGGATCATAATTGGAATCGTGTTGACGGCGAGCGGGTTGTGGTTTCGCTATCATGTGCCTGGCGCTGATGCGTCAAGTCCTCTGCTATGGTGGCAGCTATTTTCCAGCATCTGTGTTGCTGTGTGGGGAATATCGCGTCTGAACTATAGCCAGCAGAGTTGGGTATGGGTCGTATTAATGGCGACGGGTGAACTGGCGGGAAGAATGTTGTTTTATAGCAACGTTATGAGCGGAGCACCTTGGTTTTAAATCTTTTACCGGATGGTTTCAACCATCCGGTAAGCATGTTTATTCGTAGTAGTTATAAATTCCCGCGGCCATCACCAGTTGTGATGCCACTTCGTAAGCTTTTTCGCGACTCACCAGCAGATCAATGATTTTCAAACCGAAATCGATGGAAGTTCCCGGTCCCTGGCTGGTTAACAGGTTGACGCGTGGATCCCATACGACGCGCTTGTCCTGCCACTGATCGGCGGGAATTTTGTCTTTCTGCGCCGGGAAACCAGTCATGTTACCGATGGGGAAAATATCGTGCGGGACGAGCACGGTGGCGGCAGCGGCACAAATTGCGGCGACAATACGTCCGGAACGATGGAATTGCTTCACCGTTTCGATAAGCAACGGGCTGTCACGAAAACATTCAGCGCCTTTAATGCCACCCGGCAACACGATAATGTCGAAATCGCCGTCCGCAACTTCGACCAGGGGCGCATCAGCCAGTAACTTCACGCCACGCGAACAGACAATCGTCAGGTTGCCATCGCTGGCGACGCTTGCGGTCGTGACCTTAATGCCGCCACGAACCAGCAGATCGATAGTAGTGACCGCTTCAGTCTCTTCACTACCAGGGGCGAGGCAAACCAGTGCCTGAGCGCTCATACTCACTCTCCTTTCGCTTTACCATTTCAAACAGGCGGGCATTTTCCGGGACGGCGATGCCGTGCGCACGTGCGCGTTTTAACAAATAACCGGTAATGTAGTCGATCTCCGTATGACGCAAGGCACGAATGTCCTGCAGCATCGATGAGATATTTTCTGCCGTGCTGTCAATCACTTGCTCGACATAATAACGTAAATCATCTGCTGATGTGTGATGACCTTCGCGCTCAATGACCGCCGCCACTTCCTCGCATATCAATGCTATTTTTTCTGGATGCTGACGCAGTTCGCCGTTGGGACAGTTCCAGAGTGCGGTGAGTGGGTTAATGACACAGTTCACAGCCAGCTTACGCCACAGCTCAGCGCGAATAGTGTTGTGCCAGGCGACATCGGGCAGGACATCTTGCAGGATTTCAGCCAGATAGCTGAAATCGCCATCTTGTTCACGTGCCGGGCCAATACGCGTTGTACCCTGGGCAACATGAATAATGACGTTCCCATCACGGCGTGCCGCGTGAGTGGTCGTACCCATCAACAGGGGTTGCCGAATGCTATGCAATTCTTCAATTGTCCCCATACCGTTGTGAATTAACAGAATGGGCGTGGTTTCAGGCAGAATAGCGGCCAGGCTTTTGACTGCGTCAGAAACCTGCCAGGCTTTTAGTGTCACCAGCAGCAGATCGCTTTTCGCCAAAAAATCGGGGTCGTTTGCCGTCAGGGATTCATTAAAAACGGATCCATCCGTGTCAATCAGGTTCACGCTGCAATAAGGTTGTGGCACGCGTAGCCACCCTTGCACCTCATGCCCATGTTTGCACAGCGCTGTAAGCCACAGCTGTCCTAACGCTCCGCATCCCAGTACGGTAATTTTCATTCTTCCTCCTCACCTGCAACAGCACCAGGTGTTAATCCATATCCGCTACATCCCATTATTGTTCGCAGCTATCAGTACCACGTACAATTAAAGGATACAGCCTAGTATAGCGCTGTCTGTTGAGTAACTTTGCAGGTATTATGCTTCGCATCAAAAATGAAGGGAGAGGAAAAGATGCCATCTTTCGATATTGTTTCTGAAGTTGATCTTCAGGAAGCCCGTAACGCGGTCGATAATGCCAGCCGCGAAGTGGAGTCACGCTTCGATTTTCGTGGCGTTGAGGCCACCTTTGAGCTGAACGAGTCAAATAAGACGATTAAGGTGCTGAGCGAGTCTGATTTCCAGGTTAATCAGTTGCTGGATATTTTGCGTGCCAAACTGCTGAAACGTGGTATTGAAGGCACGTCGCTGGATGTACCAGAAACTTTCGTGCACAGCGGTAAAACCTGGTTTGTCGAAGCTAAGCTGAAACAAGGCATTGAAAGCGCAGTGCAGAAGAAAATCGTCAAGCTGATCAAAGACAGCAAACTGAAGGTGCAGGCACAGATTCAGGGTGAAGAAATCCGTGTAACCGGCAAGGCGCGTGACGATCTGCAATCCGTTATGGCGCTGGTTCGCGGTGGCGATCTCGGCCAGCCGTTCCAGTTCAAGAACTTCCGCGATTAAGTCGTTATGTCAGATGGCGTGAGCCGCCATCTGACAAATCTCATCTTCAAGCCTGGCTAATCGTCTGTTCAACTTCAAATCGATTCGTCACTTTACTGTCGATCTTCACGTAGGCCGAATGCTCTTTTGCCACCAGTAATACTTCACTGACGCCTTCTTTTGCCAGCAGGCGCTGCTTTAACGCCTCATCAGCGGCAATCTCCGGTGGAATTTCCACACGCAGGCTGCTGACATACGGCGGCTCTTTCATTGTACTTGCCACAACTAACCAAACTGCCGCCAGAAGCGCACCGGCCAGGAATACGGCCTGACCATCAAACATTTCAACCACCCAACCGCCGAGCGAACCGCCAATCGCCACGCCAAGAAACTGGCTGGTGGAGTAAACGCCCATCGCCGTGCCTTTATAGCCAGCCGGAGACTCTTTACTGATAAGTGAGGGGAGGAGGGCTTCCATCAGGTTGAAGGCGAGGAAGAATATTTGCACGCCGGCAATCAGCCCCCAGAAATGAATGTTTGCGCTCCACAATACAATCTCTGCAATAAGTATCAGTAACACGCAGGCGAGGAACACGCGTTTCATCTTGCGCTTCACTTCGGCGTAAATGATGAACGGCACTACGGAAACAAAGGACAGCAGCATCGTCACCAGATAAATTTTCCAGTGCTCTGCGGCGGGGAAGCCCGCTTTCGCCAGTTGGCCTGGTAAGGCGACGAATGTGGACATCAGCAAAATATGCAGGCACATGATGCCAAAATTGAGCTTCAGCAGTTTGGGCTCCGCCAGCACTTTGCTGAAGCTGCCTTTTACCATGCCCGACTCGCGGTTCAGCACGTGGGTAGTGCTATTGGGAACGACCCAAATGGTTAGCACAATACCCGTGGTAGCAAGAGCTGCGATCATCCAGAACAGCGCGTGTAGTCCCAGCGCATGGGTAACGATTGGTCCTAGCACCATCGCAATGGCGAAGGTGATACCAAAGCTGACGCCGATAAACGCCATCGCTTTGGTACGGTTTTGCTCACGGGTTAAGTCGGAAAGCAGCGCCATTACGGCAGCAGCAATTGCGCCAGAACCTTGTAGGGCACGACCAAGAATAATGCCCCAGATTGAATCGGAGAGGGCGGCAATTATGCTGCCGAAAACGAATACCGCCAGTCCGCCGACAATAAGCGGCTTACGGCCGATGCGGTCTGAAAGCAGACCAAACGGGATCTGGAAGATGGCTTGCGCCAGGCCATAAATACCGATAGCAAGTCCGATCAAGGCTTCGCTGGCACCCTGTAGCGCCATACCGTACGTGGTCAGAACCGGCAGGACCATAAACATGCCAAGCATGCGCAACGAAAATACGGTCCCTAAACCCCAGGTGGCGCGCAACTCACCGGGCGTCATTTTGTAATCGTTCATTCCCACCTCTGTATTAATTTCGCGCCTAGTGTAAAGCGGGGAAGGAATGGGGTAAACCACTACGATATGTGGAATTGTGTTGTGGGATAATTGAAATAATTACCTATGCAACTAATTTACTTGTAATAATTACAGGTGTGGTCTTTTTGTGGTTGTTTCTAATGGAAAGAGGGAAAAGGAAAATGGCGATTCCAGGCAATATGTGGATTTATGACGATGGTGGCGCGCTGATTAAGGGCGGGTGTGACGTAAAGGGAAGAGAATACAGTATTGAATTTAAAGGTTTTCATCACAATCTCTCTATTCCCACCGATAATGCAACGGGTAAACCAACAGGCACACGTCAACATTCACCGATGATGATAGTCAAAGAGTTTGACTACTCGAGTCCCTATTTATACAAAGCTGTTGCTTCTGGTCAGAATCTTAAGTCTGCAGAGATTCGTTGGTACAAAATCAATGATGCGGGTCAGGAAGTGGAGTATTTCAACATGCTGCTCGAGGGCGTGCGGATTGTCTCGGTCTCTCCTACGATGGCTGGGCCAGAAGACAAAAACAACAATCACCTTGAGACCATAGAGTTACGCTACGAAAAAATCACCTGGAAGCATTGCGATGGGAACATTATCTATACCGACGCATGGAATGACCGGCAGACGGCATAATGGGTGATTGAATGGACACAACTGAAGAAGCGAATGGAACCTATTGGTATCATGGCCACGCTAACGTAACGTCGGGTGAACTGTTTGATTTGATATTCATCGAGCAGTTGGCAGATTCATTAGGTATCACTACGGAAGCTGTTACGCTGGTTTTGATCGGTCAACCATTTATTCCTGTTGAAGGAAAACTATCAGCAGCCACGAACACCCCAGGCACTAGTATTGCATCAATTCTATGTAGAAAACTTCTGAAAGGGGCTCGGTTCCCATTTGGTTTAAGACTGCACACTCCTATGGGGAAGTTTTCCAAATTGAAGATGGTTCCAACAAATCAAATAGCAACTTACATAGGTCGATGGGTTCCTTTTATCGGGCATGCTCAGTTAATCGTGCTTTTGTTCACGGTGACAAAACACACCCGCGATAAATACAACCTCATCGCACGGCCCAAAGATCGCATACTGTGGACATCTTTCTGATGAGAAATTATGAAGCTGAAGTTATTGAGTACATCATGAAGAATTACCCAATTAGGGAACGTTGGTTCAGACCTGGTCTTAAGCAGGTCACTAAAGAATGGACCCTTAAGGATGATTTTCAGTTTGTTCCGGAAGATGCGTATGATTTTTTGGCTGATTTATTTGAGCATTTTGATATTGAATATTCGACGTTTGATGGAAGGAATTATATTGAACAAGAATACCCTTTCTGGCGAAAAGACCCTCCTGAAATTGAGTTAAAGCCTTTGACAGTAGGCATGATTATTGAGTCAGCAAAGGCTGGGAAATGGCTCTATAACTGAATAACATTCTTGCCAATAAAAAGGGTGCCGGAGCACCCTTTTCGTATCTGCAGATTCTTACCAGACGTAAGTCAGCAGGTTCTGCGAGTTTGGCACCATAAAATCGACGGACATCATCACGGAAAGCGCGGTAATGGCGATGATGGAGAAACCGAACAGCTTGCGCGCCCAGACTCTGTCATCTTCCACTTTATAACCGCGCAGCGCCATGCCCAACCACCAGACGCTCACCGCCGCAGCAACAATCAGGTATTTATAACCGGCATAGCCGCCCAGGGTTAGCATCAGCGTGGCAATAGCAAACGCCACGATGTAAAGCGTGATATGGTTTTTCGCGACCGAAATACCTTTCACCACCGGCAGAACCGGGATGTTGGCCGCCTGATAATCCTTGAAGCGGAAAATCGCAATCGCGTAAGAGTGCGGCATCTGCCACAGGCTGAAGATAGCCAGCAGAATCAACGCACCGCTATCGAACACACCTGTTACGGCGCAGTAGCCAATCACCGGCGGCGCAGCGCCGGAGAGTGAGCCAATCAGCGTACCGTAAACGGAATGACGCTTCATATACAGGCTATAAACGCCTACATAAACCACGAAGCCCATTACCCCCAGCCAGCAGGCCAGAGGGTTCGCGCCAAACCACAGCAGCATAAAGCCAGCAATACCCAGCAAGGTGGCGTATACCAGCGAGACCGCAGGGGATATCAGACCTTTAACCAGCACGCGGTTTTTGGTCCTCTCCATCTTCCTGTCGATATCCCTGTCGATGTAGTTGTTAAATACACAACCCGACGCCACAACCAGTGACACCCCAACCAGCGTGTAGATAAACAGGGGATAATCAATGCTGCCCTTCGAGGCCAGCAGGAATCCCCCAATCACCGAGATCAGGTTGCCAAAGATGATGCCTGGTTTCGTTACTTGCAGGTATTGCTTAAACATCATAATCGCCGCTCTTAGTGCATCATCATGTTGTAGTTAAGGTTCCACATAATCCAGATGGAGCCCACAACCAGGATGGCGATGATTAGCACAGTAAAGACGAAGGCCGTCATGTTCCAACCTTCATCAGATTTGCTATTCATGTGCAGGAAGCACACCAGGTGCACCAGAATCTGTACCACTGCCATTGCCAGAATAGTTCCCAGAATGACGGCCGGAGAAGCAGAACCTGTCATGACCATCCAGAACGGAATGACCGTCAGGATTACCGACAGGATAAAACCTGTCATGTAGGTTTTTACGCTGCCATGGGATGCGCCGCCGCTCTCGTTAGAATGACTCATTACATCGCCCCCATCAGATAAACAACAGTGAACACACAGATCCACACCACGTCCAGGAAGTGCCAGAACAGGCTCAGGCACATGATACGGGTACGGTTAGTGCTGGTCAGGCCGCGACGAGCAACTTGCACCATCAGCACCGCCATCCAGATAAGACCGGAGGTGACGTGCAGACCGTGCGTGCCGACCAGCGCGAAGAACGCAGACAGGAAGCCGCTGCGATCCGGGCCCATACCGTTAACAATCAGGTGATGGAATTCATAGAGTTCCATCCCGATGAATCCGGCACCGAACAAGAAGGTCAACGCCAGCCAGGAGATAACCTGGCTCTTGTTGTTCTTGTACATGGCGATAGCTGCCATGCCGTAAGTAATGGAGCTGAATAACAGCAGGAATGTTTCAACCAGAACGAACGGCAGTTCAAAAATGTCCTTACCTGTTGGGCCACCTGCGGTGCCGTTCACCAGAACGGCGTAGGTTGCAAACAGAATAGAGAACAGAATGCAGTCGCTCATCAGGTAGACCCAAAATCCGAAGATTTTGGTCTGGCCTGCATCGTGGTGCCCGTGTTCGTGCGCGTGGGCATTCGCGTGCGTTAAAGTATCAGTTGCCATTTTTCAGCCCTGCCTTTGTAATCTCATCGAAATGCTGGTTTTCCAGTTTTTCGACTTCCGGTACCGGCACGTAGTAATCCACGTCTTCATCAAAGCTTTTCACGATCCAGCTGATGATCATGCCTGCGAAGCTTGCAATCGCCAGCCACCAGATATGCCAGATCATGGCGAAACCAAACAGTGTTGCGAAGGCCGTAATGACGATACCTGCACCGCTGTTTTTCGGCATATGAATCTCTTCATAATGCGCAGGCTGCTTGTACGCTTCACCTTTCTCTTTCATTTCCCAGAAGGCATCACGCTCGTGGACGTGTGGCACAACGGCAAAGTTATAGAACGGAGGCGGGGAAGAGGTTGCCCACTCCAGCGTACGACCACCCCATGGGTCACCGGTCAGGTCACGGTTCTGCTCGCGGTCACGAATAGACACGTAGATCTGAATCAGCTGGCACAGGATACCCAGTGCAATCAGCGCGGCACCGCAAGCGGCAACGACCAGCATTGGGTGGAACTGAGGGTCAATCTGCTGGCTGAGGCGACGGGTCATACCCATAAAGCCCAGCACGTACAGCGGCATAAATGCGACGAAGAAGCCGATGATCCAGAACCAGAATGCGCGTTTACCCCATGTTTCGTTCAGCGTGAAGCCAAACGCTTTTGGCCACCAGTAGGTCATACCTGCGAAGCAGCCAAATACGACGCCGCCGATGATAACGTTATGGAAGTGCGCAATCAGGAACAGACTGTTGTGCAGCACGAAGTCTGCACCCGGAACCGCCAGCAGCACGCCGGTCATACCGCCGACTGAGAAGGTGACGATAAAGCCAATCGTCCACAGCATTGCTGAGTGGAATACGATGCGGCCCTGATACATGGTGAACAGCCAGTTGAAGATCTTCACCCCGGTTGGGATGGCGATAATCATGGTGGTAATACCGAAGAAGGCGTTTACGTTAGCGCCTGCACCCATGGTGAAGAAGTGGTGCAGCCAAACAACGAACGACAGAACGGTGATACACACGGTTGCCCACACCAGTGAGGTGTAACCAAACAGGCGTTTACGCGAGAAGGTTGCAGCGATTTCGGAGAACACACCGAAGACCGGCAGAACCAGAATGTACACTTCCGGATGGCCCCAGGCCCAAATCAGGTTGATGTACATCATCATGTTGCCGCCCATATCGTTGGTAAAGAAATGGGTGCCCAGATAGCGGTCCAGGGTCAGCAACGCGACGGTAACCGTCAGGATTGGGAAAGAAGCGATAATCAGGATGTTCGCACACAGAGATGCCCAGCTAAACACCGGCATCTTGAACATGGTCATTCCTGGTGCACGCATCTTAATGATGGTCACAAAGAAGTTGATACCGGTCAGGGTTGTACCAATACCGGACAACTGGACTGCCCATATCCAATAGTCGACCCCGACGCTTGGACTGTACTCTATTCCCGAAAGTGGCGGATACGCCAGCCAACCGGTCTGTGCGAATTCACCTACGCCCAGAGACAGGTTAACCAGGATTACGCCGACAACGGTGAACCAGAAGCTCAGGTTGTTCAGGAACGGGAATGCAACGTCACGTGCGCCGATCTGCAGCGGAACCACCAGGTTCATCAGACCGATAACAAATGGCATTGCCACGAAGAAGATCATAATCACGCCGTGAGCCGTGAAGATCTGGTCGTAGTGGTGAGGAGGCAGGAAGCCCGCTTCACCTGCAGAAGCCAGCGCTTGCTGACTACGCATCATGATGGCGTCGGCAAAGCCACGAATCAACATGACGATTGCGACGATGACATACATGATGCCAAGGCGTTTGTGGTCAACCGAAGTCAGCCACTCTTTCCACAGGTAGGTCCACTTACCGAAGTAAGTGATAAGGCCCAGTAAGGCCGCACCACCGATGATAATGGCAGCGATCGTAACCATGACAATGGGTTCATGGAACGGCACTGCATCCAGCGTCAATTTTCCGAACATCGTATTCTTCCTCGGCCCCTTAGTGAGCGGATTCCGCGTGGCTCATGTCCATGCCTTCCATTCCTTCATGTGCGTTGTGCTCACCTTCGGGTTGGGTCATGTCCATGCTCTTACCGTGAGCCATAAATTTGTTAATAACGTCTTTAAACAAATCCGGTTTCACGTTGGAGAAATATTCCACCTGGTTGTATTCGCTTGGCGCAGCCACTTTCTCGAACGCAGCCATGTCGCTCATGGTGTTCGTGGACTGTTTAGCTTTAGCAACCCATTGGTCGAATTCGGCGCGGTCCTTTGTTGCGATAGCCTTGAACTTCATACCGGAGAAGCCTGGTCCGCTATAGCTTGCGGAGATACCATCATAAGTACCGACTTCGTTGGCGATCAGATGCAGTCGAGTCTGCATGCCGGCCATGGCATAAATCTGGCTACCCAGACGCGGGATAAAGAAGGAGTTCATCACGGAGTTGGATGTCACTTTGAATTCAACCGGAGTATTCGCCGGGAAGGCGATTTCATTCACGGTAGCGATACCTTGTTCCGGATAGATGAAGAACCATTTCCAGTCCATGGAAACCACTTCGATGGTAATGGGCTTCTCGTCATGCGCCAGCGGTTTGCTTGGCTCAAGAGCGTGAGTGGTTTTCCAGGTCAGAACGGCAAGGAAAATGATGATTAAGATAGGCACCGTCCAGACCACAGCTTCCACTTTATTGGAGTGTGACCAGTTCGGGCTGTACTTCGCATCTTTATTGCTTGCACGGTACTTCCAGGCAAAACCAACAGCCATCAAGATGGCAGGAATAACGACAATCAACATCAGGCCAAATGCCGTCAGTATCAATGACCGTTGTTCCAGTCCAATCTGTCCTTTAGGGTCAAGCAGCGCAGAATTACAGCCACTGAGTAATGCAGTGCCTGCAATTAATGACAACCATCCCAAACTTTTATTGTATTTCCTGAGTCTCATTTAACGACCTCAATTCCACGGGACCGGGTGGCGTTTAAAGTGTGAGGGCATTTTACGGGAAGGTTACATTACTGTAAACATCATTGGATCTGTGTTACCGGGTTCTGCCGTGCATGTCACATATGTTGCAATATATGTCGCCTCAGCTTTAAGAACCTGTTGCAACATCACGTTATAACGAAAGCGGGCGAGCTGGGGAGGTGTCGAGGGCAATTGGTATAACCAATACGAAAATAAAACAATTGTTTAACAATTGATTATCAATAAAAAGACAAATAACGAACAAAAAATAAATCTGATTCGGCTGAATCGAGTAAGGAAAATAGAATTTATAAAAGGAGTCAATAATTTCCAAATTCTATGGCGCACAAAACAACAAATATTATTTTTATCAACTGCTGTTTATTTAGCCGTTATAATTACGCAAGGTGATTACAACGGCCAAATTAATGTGAAAAATTACATCAGACGTGTTTTCCGTAGTGCAAGATAGTCCAGTAAGCCACCAAATACGACGCCACAGATGGCGACCGCGACTGAGACTTCAAGCAGCCCAGCCAGGAAAGAGAAGTTGGTGTAATCCAGTGCGTTCATGGTAAGTAGCAACAGCCAAACAGCCAGCAAACAGCAGCCCGTCACTAACGTCATCAAAGCCAGATTGTACGCCCCACGGAACTCTGTGCGTGGAATAAAACTCTCATTTTGCCAGCTATATTCCAGCGTCTGGCGACAAACCAGCAGCAGCAGGAGTCCAGGGATCGCGGCAAACACGGAAAACAGATAAAACGTTGGCCAACCGTGAGCCTCGACGAACCAACCTGCCACTGGGCCCACATAGACGCGACCAACAGCCGAAAGGGCTGAGAGTAGGGCAAACTGGGTTGCGGAGAACGATTTATTACACAGCGTCATTAATAAGGCGACAAACGCCGCAGTACCCATCCCGCCGCACAGGTTTTCGAAGAAGACCGCTGCTGCCATACTGAACATGTGCTTGTCGGTAATAGAAAGCAGCCAGTATCCGGCGTTCGATACGCCCTGCAGAATGCCGAAAATGAGTAACGCGCGAAACAGCGAAAGACGCTGCATCAGGATCCCACCGTACAGCGCACCGACTATTGTCGCCAGCAGCCCCAGCGTTTTATTGACGACGCCGACTTCACCGGCATCAAATCCGACGCCGCGGATTAAAAACGTTGTGGTCAGGCTCATGGCGAAGGCATCCCCGAGCTTATACAGCACAATAAGTAGCAGGATCAGCCAGGCGTTGTTACGACCAAAAAAGTCACGCAGTGGCGCAGCAACCGCTTGTTCCAGTGTTTTAGGCACCGGAATGGTGTCAGTGGGTTCGGGTGCCAACAGGGTGGCGATAATGCAGGGAATCAGTAGTGCCGCCATCAGCCAGTACATACCTTGCCAGCCGAGCCAGCGGTCAGCCATCCACAGTGCCAGGCCACCGGAAACCAGCATCCCCAGGCGGTAACCCAGTACGCTGATTGCTGCACCGGTACCACGTTCTTCTGCCGGTAAAACGTCTGTTTTCCAGGCGTCAAAAACAATATCCTGCGACGCCGAACAAAATGCGATCACCACTGCGAGTGCCGCCATCCAGCGTAACTGCGTTCCAGGTTCCAGAAAACCCATCGCGGCGATGGAAATAAGAAGCAACACCTGGGTCGTCAACAGCCAACCGCGACGACGACCTAAAAACGGTGGGGTGTAGCGGTCCATCACTGGGGACCAGAGAAACTTAAATACGTAGGCCTGGCCGACCAGAGAAAAGAAACCGATAGTTTTCAGATCGATATTTTCGACCGTCATCCACGCCTGAAGCGTACCGGAGGTCAGGGCGAGCGGTAAACCGGAAGCAAAACCTAACATCAGCAGAATCGCTGATTTTGGTTGCTGAAAAATACGTAAATAGTGATTGGACATGGGCATTAAAAGCTGACCCGGCGAAATACCGGGTCAGGGGGCTTAAATTAGCGAGCGTTCTGCTTGATGAAATCGTGAACGCTGGTGTCCTGGGACATATCAGCGATGGTGTCGGTCAAGACACTGTTAACGGCATCAGCAATATTTTTGTTAGAGGCCTGGAATGCGCCTTCAACAGAGTAGCTTGCACGGTAGTTTTTGGTCATCTTGTTGCCGTTGGCAGCCGTTGCAATAATGGCGATGTCTGCTTTGGTTGCGATGTTATAGCGCACGCTACCTTGCGACACATCAGCGTACAGCTGGCTTACGATGATTTGCAGGTTAACTGCACCGTTTGGACCCACCATATAACCGCGTGCAGTCATCTGCTTTTCCAGCACTTCTTGCAGCAGGAAGCGCAGATCGCGAGACGCAGTCAGAGTAACCAGTTGATTGTCGCGGGTCACTTTTGCCAGCGCCTGATCCTGACGCTGGTCGGCGCCATTGATACTGACAGTCACTCCCATCAGACTCGGATCCTGCTGTGGCAGGGTAATTTTTGGCGATACGTTGATGGTAGTGGGCGGAGTTGCGCAGCCAGCCAACATAAACAGCGCGACTAAAGGGAAGAGGATTTTTTTAAACATGCCAGGGCTCTCAGCGAATCTAAATTGTATGGTTAGAGAAAATTCCCGCCATCATAACATCGCCAACGATGAGGGGAAGTGGGTAACGCATGTAAATTCATCATGTTGTCCGTTTGATGATGTTGTAGAGACATAAATGGCCTTTTTGCAATAACGCGAACACAAGAATCAGTGAACTTCATTCGTTTGGGTGAGAAAATCAGACAAGCGCTAATTTTTTGTTGCTAAGGTGTAATGAAAACGGTAAAAGCGGCTAGTATTTAAAGGGATGGGTGACATCTCAGCGTTGTCGGAGGAAAAATTTCATGATGATTCGTGAGCAAATAGAAGAAAAATTAAGGGCAGCGTTCCAACCCGTGTTCCTCGAAGTTGTGGATGAAAGCTATCGTCACAATGTCCCGGCAGGTTCTGAAAGCCACTTTAAGGTTGTGCTGGTCAGCGATCGCTTTACAGGTGAACGTTTTCTTAATCGTCATCGGATGATTTACAGCACGTTAACGGCGGAGCTTTCCACAACCGTACATGCTCTTGCCCTGCATACCTACACCATTAAGGAGTGGGAAGCGTTGCAGGACACCATTTTTGCATCGCCTCCGTGTCGTGGGGCGGGAAGCATCGCCTAAAAAACGGATTTGCAACAACCGGCGCTTTTCCAGTATGTTGCTACAGATTATGTGAAAACGGCCTGCGGGCCGTTTTGTTTTGTCTGAATTCTGAGTAGGTCGTCCAGTATTCAGACAAAAATTAGCCGGGAATTGTGAAAAAAGCCGCAGCAACGCGCGATAACCGTTCTCGACTCATAAAAGTGATGCCGCTATAATGCGCGTCTTATTTTTCGGAATGTCTTCGGGATGATTCTGACGACAGGGAATGTGATTGATTATGAGAACATCCCAGTTCCGCGAAGCCAACAACCTGTGCTTGCGGAGAAGAGTTGACCGAGCACTGTGATTTTTTGAGGTAACAAGATGCAAGTTTCAGTTGAAACCACTCAAGGCCTTGGCCGCCGTGTAACGATTACTATCGCTGCTGACAGCATCGAGACCGCTGTGAAAAGCGAGCTGGTCAACGTAGCGAAGAAAGTGCGTATTGACGGTTTCCGCAAAGGAAAAGTACCGATGAATGTCGTTGCTCAGCGTTATGGCGCTTCTGTTCGCCAGGACGTTCTGGGTGACCTGATGAGCCGTAACTTCGTTGATGCCATCATCAAAGAAAAAATTAATCCGGCTGGCGCACCGAACTACGTTCCGGGCGAATACAAACTGGGTGAAGATTTCACTTACGCGGTAGAGTTCGAAGTTTACCCGGAAGTTGAACTGACCGGTCTGGACGCAATCGAAGTTGAAAAACCGGTTGTTGAAGTTACCGATGCTGACGTTGACGTTATGCTGGATACCCTGCGTAAGCAGCAGGCTACCTGGAAAGACAAAGACGGCGCTGCTGATGCAGAAGACCGTGTAACCATCGACTTTACCGGTTCTGTAGACGGCGAAGAGTTCGAAGGCGGCAAAGCGTCTGACTTCGTACTGGCGATGGGCCAGGGTCGTATGATCCCGGGCTTTGAAGAAGGCGTTAAAGGCCACAAAGCTGGCGAAGAGTTCACCATCGACGTGACCTTCCCGGAAGAGTACCACGCTGAAAACCTGAAAGGTAAAGCCGCTAAATTCGTTATCAACCTGAAGAAAGTTGAAGAACGTGAACTGCCGGAACTGACCGAAGAATTCATCAAACGTTTTGGCGTTGAAGATGGTTCCGTAGCGGGTCTGCGCGCTGAAGTGCGTAAAAACATGGAACGTGAGCTGAAAGGCGCTGTACGTAACCGCGTTAAGTCTCAGGCGATCGAAGGTCTGGTTAAAGCCAACGACATCGACGTTCCTGCAGCACTGATCGACAGCGAAATCGACGTTCTGCGTCGTCAGGCTGCACAGCGTTTCGGTGGCAACGAGAAGCAAGCTCTGGAACTGCCGCGTGAACTGTTCGAAGAACAGGCTAAGCGTCGCGTAGTTGTTGGTCTGCTGCTGGGCGAAGTGATTCGTACCAACGAACTGAAAGCTGATGAAGATCGCGTAAAAGGCCTGATCGAAGAAATGGCTTCTGCTTACGAAGATCCGAAAGAAGTTGTTGAGTTCTACAGCAAAAACAAAGAGCTGATGGACAACATGCGTAACGTCGCTCTGGAAGAACAGGCTGTTGAAGCGGTTCTGGCGAAAGCTAAAGTGACTGAAAAAGCCACTACTTTCAACGAACTGATGAACCAGCAGGCGTAATTCGTTGCTTTTATAGCACGAAATTCGCACATAAACCCGTCACCTTCTGGTGGCGGGTTTTTTTTTGTCACGCATTTTGCATGGGAAGGGTGCGAAAACAGCGTTTCAGTGTTAGCGTTACAACAAAAGATTGTTATGCTTGAATTATGGCGATGTCGTACCCATTACAGAGGGACTAGCTGATAATCCGTCCATAAGGTTACAATCAGCACAGCAGGTTTTTTCAAATTTTATCCAGGAGACGGAAATGTCATACAGCGGCGAACGAGATAACTTTGCACCCCATATGGCGCTGGTGCCGATGGTCATTGAACAGACCTCGCGTGGTGAGCGCTCTTTTGATATCTATTCTCGTCTACTTAAGGAACGCGTCATTTTTCTGACCGGCCAGGTCGAAGACCATATGGCTAACCTGATTGTGGCGCAGATGCTGTTCCTGGAAGCAGAAAACCCGGAAAAAGATATCTACCTGTATATTAACTCCCCTGGTGGCGTGATTACTGCAGGGATGTCTATCTATGACACCATGCAGTTTATTAAGCCGGACGTTAGCACCATTTGTATGGGCCAGGCGGCCTCAATGGGCGCGTTTCTGCTGACTGCCGGGGCGAAAGGTAAACGTTTTTGCCTGCCTAATTCTCGCGTCATGATCCACCAGCCTCTGGGCGGTTACCAGGGTCAGGCAACGGATATTGAAATTCATGCCCGTGAAATCCTGAAGGTAAAAGGGCGCATGAACGAACTTATGGCGCATCATACGGGTCAATCTCTTGAGCAGATTGAACGTGATACCGAGCGCGATCGCTTCCTCTCCGCTTCTGAAGCGGTGGAGTACGGTCTGGTCGACTCGATTTTGACCCATCGTAATTAATGCCCAGGGCGCAGGTGTGCCGCTATAATTACCTGGAGCGGCACAACGCTGACTAGCGTCTTGCGCCTGAGAATGGCATTTGCGTCGTCGTGTGCGGCACAAAGAACAAAGAAGAGGTTTTGACCCATGACAGATAAACGCAAAGATGGCTCGGGCAAATTGTTGTACTGCTCTTTTTGCGGCAAAAGCCAGCATGAAGTGCGTAAGCTGATTGCCGGACCATCCGTGTATATCTGCGACGAATGTGTTGATTTATGTAACGACATCATTCGCGAAGAGATTAAGGAAGTAGCACCGCACCGTGAACGCAGTGCGCTGCCGACGCCACATGAAATTCGCAACCACCTGGACGATTACGTTATTGGCCAGGAACAGGCGAAGAAAGTGCTGGCGGTCGCGGTATACAACCATTACAAACGTCTGCGCAACGGCGACACCAGCAATGGCGTCGAGTTGGGCAAAAGTAACATCCTGCTGATTGGCCCGACGGGTTCTGGTAAAACGCTGTTGGCTGAAACGCTGGCGCGTCTGCTGGACGTTCCGTTCACAATGGCCGATGCCACCACCCTGACCGAAGCCGGTTATGTGGGTGAAGATGTTGAAAATATTATTCAGAAGCTGTTGCAGAAGTGCGATTACGACGTGCAGAAAGCGCAGCGCGGTATTGTCTATATCGATGAGATCGACAAGATTTCGCGTAAATCAGACAATCCGTCTATTACCCGTGACGTTTCCGGTGAAGGCGTGCAGCAGGCGCTGTTGAAACTGATCGAAGGAACGGTTGCCGCCGTTCCGCCACAGGGTGGACGCAAACATCCGCAGCAGGAGTTCTTGCAGGTTGATACCTCCAAGATTCTGTTTATCTGTGGTGGTGCGTTTGCCGGTCTGGATAAGGTGATTGCTAACCGTGTTGAAACCGGCTCCGGCATTGGTTTTGGCGCGACGGTAAAAGCCCAGTCCGATAAGGCCAGCGAAGGTGAACTGTTGTCGCAGGTTGAACCAGAAGATCTGATCAAATTTGGTCTGATCCCTGAGTTCATCGGCCGTCTGCCCGTTGTGGCAACGCTGAGCGAACTGAGTGAAGAAGCGCTGATCCAGATCCTGAAAGAACCGAAAAACGCCCTGACTAAGCAGTATCAGGCGCTGTTCAATCTTGAAGGTGTGGATCTGGAATTCCGCGAGGAAGCGCTGGATGCTATCGCCAAGAAAGCGATGATTCGTAAAACCGGTGCGCGTGGTCTGCGTTCTATCGTGGAAGCCGCGTTGCTCGACACCATGTACGATCTTCCTTCTATGGAGGACGTTGAAAAAGTGGTGATCGACGAGTCTGTGATTGGCGGTCAGAGCAAGCCGTTGCTGATTTACGGTAAGCCGGAAGCACAGCAGGCATCTGGCGAATAATTCATCAATTCATACAGACGTTTAACCAAAAAGGGGGGATTTTATCTCCCCTTTTATTTTTCCGTAAACATGGCGTTGAATGTGTGGGAAACATCCCCATATACTGACATACATGTTAAAGGTGGTGTGAAGCACAGTCGTACCACCTGATTACCTGGCGGAAACTAAACTAAGAGAGAGCTCTATGAATCCTGAGCGTTCTGAACGCATTGAAATCCCCGTATTGCCGTTGCGCGATGTGGTGGTTTATCCGCACATGGTCATACCCTTATTTGTAGGGCGGGAAAAATCTATCCGTTGTCTTGAAGCGGCTATGGACCATGATAAAAAAATCATGCTGGTCGCGCAGAAAGAAGCTTCAACGGATGAGCCGGGTGTAAACGATCTTTTCACCGTCGGGACCGTGGCCTCTATTTTGCAGATGCTGAAACTGCCTGACGGCACCGTAAAAGTGCTGGTCGAGGGGTTACAGCGCGCGCGTATTTCTGCGTTGTCAGACAACGGCGAGCATTTCTCTGCGAAAGCGGAGTACCTTGATTCGCCTGCTATTGATGAGCGCGAACAGGAAGTGCTGGTACGTACAGCTATCAGCCAGTTCGAAGGCTATATCAAGCTAAACAAAAAAATCCCACCAGAGGTGCTGACGTCGCTTAACAGCATTGACGATCCCGCTCGTCTGGCGGACACCATCGCTGCCCATATGCCGCTGAAGCTGGCGGATAAGCAGTCCGTGCTGGAGATGTCCGACGTGAATGAACGTCTGGAATATCTGATGGCAATGATGGAATCCGAAATCGATCTGCTGCAGGTTGAAAAACGTATTCGCAACCGCGTGAAAAAGCAGATGGAGAAGTCTCAGCGTGAGTACTATCTGAACGAGCAAATGAAAGCGATTCAGAAAGAGCTCGGCGAGATGGACGATGCGCCGGATGAAAACGAAGCGCTGAAACGCAAGATCGACGCGGCGAAGATGCCGAAAGAGGCAAAAGAGAAAGCGGAAGCAGAGCTGCAGAAGCTGAAAATGATGTCTCCGATGTCGGCGGAAGCAACGGTCGTGCGTGGCTACATCGACTGGATGGTACAGGTTCCGTGGAATGCGCGTAGCAAGGTCAAAAAAGACCTGCGTCAGGCGCAGGAAATCCTCGATACCGACCATTATGGTCTGGAGCGTGTGAAAGATCGTATTCTTGAGTATCTTGCGGTCCAGAGCCGTGTGAACAAAATCAAGGGACCGATCCTGTGTCTGGTTGGACCGCCGGGGGTGGGTAAAACCTCTCTGGGTCAGTCCATCGCGAAGGCGACAGGGCGTAAATACATCCGTATGGCGCTTGGCGGCGTGCGTGATGAGGCTGAAATTCGTGGTCACCGCCGAACCTATATCGGTTCGATGCCGGGCAAACTGATCCAGAAAATGGCCAAAGTGGGCGTGAAAAACCCGCTGTTCCTGCTTGATGAGATCGACAAAATGTCTTCTGACATGCGTGGCGATCCGGCATCAGCACTGCTTGAGGTGCTGGATCCAGAGCAGAACGTGGCGTTCAGCGATCACTACCTGGAAGTGGACTACGACCTCAGCGACGTCATGTTCGTTGCGACGTCGAACTCCATGAACATTCCGGCACCGTTGCTGGATCGTATGGAAGTGATTCGTCTGTCTGGCTATACCGAAGACGAGAAGCTTAATATAGCTAAACGTCATCTGTTGCCAAAACAGATTGAGCGTAATGCGCTGAAAAAAGGCGAGCTGACGGTTGATGATAGCGCCATTGTGGGCATCATTCGTTACTACACCCGTGAAGCGGGCGTGCGTAGTCTGGAGCGTGAAATCTCCAAACTGTGCCGTAAAGCGGTTAAGCAATTGTTGCTCGATAAGTCACTGAAACACATCGAGATCAATGGTGATAACCTGCACGACTACCTGGGTGTGCAGCGCTTTGACTATGGCCGTGCGGATAACGAAAACCGCGTTGGTCAGGTCACGGGGCTGGCATGGACAGAAGTGGGCGGCGATCTGCTGACCATTGAAACCGCCTGTGTTCCTGGTAAAGGCAAGCTGACTTACACCGGATCGCTCGGCGAAGTGATGCAGGAATCCATTCAGGCTGCACTGACCGTGGTGCGTGCGCGTGCGGAAAAACTGGGTATTAACCCGGACTTTTACGAAAAACGCGACATCCACGTTCACGTACCTGAAGGCGCGACGCCGAAAGATGGTCCAAGCGCGGGTATTGCCATGTGCACAGCGCTGGTCTCATGCCTGACCGGTAACCCGGTTCGTGCCGATGTGGCGATGACTGGCGAGATCACCCTGCGTGGTCAGGTTCTGCCTATCGGTGGCTTGAAAGAAAAACTGTTGGCGGCGCACCGTGGTGGCATTAAGACGGTCTTAATTCCAGACGAAAACAAACGTGACCTGGAAGAGATTCCGGACAACGTTATTGCCGATCTTAATATTCACCCGGTGAAACGTATTGAGGAAGTTCTGACTCTTGCGTTGCAAAATGAACCCTCTGGAATGCAGGTTGTGACGGCAAAATAGTGACCTCGCGCAAAGAGCATTAATAAAAACAGGGCTGGCAGGCCATTTCGGGCTTGCCAGCCTTTTTTTGTATAGCTAATTTAGATAACGGATTGGGCTTGCCATCATTATCGGGTGTTGTAAGGGCATGGCAGGCCTGATATAACTGCTGCGCGGTCGCACTTTGAAGGATTCAGGTGCGATATATATTATAAAGAGGAAGAGAAGAGTGAATAAATCTCAACTGATCGACAAAATTGCTGCAGGGGCTGATATCTCTAAAGCTGCGGCTGGACGTGCGTTAGATGCAATTATTGCTTCTGTTACCGAATCCCTGAAAGAAGGTGATGACGTAGCACTGGTAGGTTTTGGTACTTTTGCCGTTAAAGAGCGTGCTGCCCGTACTGGTCGCAACCCGCAAACAGGTAAAGAGATCACCATCGCCGCGGCTAAAGTACCGGGCTTCCGTGCAGGTAAAGCACTGAAAGACGCGGTAAACTAAGTGATTTCCCCTTTGGGGATGTGACTAAGTACAAGGGCGCATCAACCGATGTGCCTTTTTTATTTCTGATTCCGGTACTTTCTACGCGTTGTGGGCTGACAATTGCCCCAGTTTCTTGTCACAATAGGCCTTTGTGCGCAGCGTTCAGGAAACGCTATGCTGCGTGAAGCATATATACTCAAAATCCTTGCCGCCGTCGTTGTAACTAACGCGGAGGCGGCCTGAAGGATACGCGTATAGTCATCTACAGCGGAGTGTGGTTACACCATGATGGACAGCTTACGCACGGCTGCTAACAGTCTCGTGCTCAAGATTATTTTCGGTATCATTATCGTGTCGTTCATTTTGACCGGCGTGAGTGGTTACCTGATTGGCGGGGGCAATAACTACGCCGCTAAAGTGAATGGCCAGGAGATCAGCCGCGGGCAGTTCGAGAATGCGTTCAACAGCGAACGTAACCGCATGCAGCAACAGCTGGGCGATCAATATTCTGAGCTGGCGGCGAACGAAGGTTATATGAAAACGCTGCGTCAGCAGGTGCTGAATCGTCTTGTGGACGAAGCGCTGCTGGATCAGTATTCCCGTGAGCTTAAGCTCAACATTAGCGACGATCAGATTAAGCAGGCTATTTTCGCCACCCCGGCTTTCCAGGTTGACGGCAAATTTGATAACAACCGCTACAATGCGATTGTGAATCAGATGGGAATGACTGCAGATCAGTATGCTCAGGCATTGCGTAACCAGCTCACCACGCAACAGTTGATCAACGGCGTTGCCGGGACTGACTTCATGCTGAAGGGTGAAACGGACGAACTGGCTGCACTGGTTGCACAGCAACGTATCGTACGTGAAGCGACGATTGATGTTAATGCTCTTGCCGCGAAGCAGTCGGTTACCGACGAAGAAGTGGCCAGTTACTACGAGCAGAATAAAAATCGCTTTATGACGCCGGAACAGTTCCGTGTGAGCTATATCAAGCTGGATGCTGCAGCAATGCAGGAAACCGCCAGCGATGCTGATATTCAGTCTTACTATGACCAGCATCAGGATCAGTTCACTCAGCCGCAGCGTAATCGCTACAGCATCATCCAGACCAAAACAGAAGATGAAGCAAAAGCGGTGCTTGATGCGCTGAACAAAGGGGGTGATTTTGCGACCCTGGCGAAAGAAAAATCTGCCGATATCATTTCTGCCCGTAACGGCGGTGATATGGGTTGGCTGGAAGACTCCACCACCCCAGATGAACTGAAAAATGCCGGTCTGAAAGAAAAAGGCCAACTGTCAGGCGTGATTAAGTCTTCTGTAGGTTTCCTCGTTGCGCGCCTTGATGATGTGCAACCTGCGCAGGTTAAACCGCTGAGTGAAGCCCGTGACGACATTGCAGCGAAAGTTAAGCAGGAAAAAGCGCTGGATGCCTACTATGCGTTGCAGCAGAAAGTGAGTGATGCTGCCAGCAATGATAACGAATCTCTGGCGGGTGCGGAGCAGGCAGCAGGGATGAAAGCGGTTGAAACGGGCTGGTTTAGCCGTGACAGCTTGCCGGAAGAACTGAATTTCAAACCTGTTGCTGACATCATTTTCAATGGTGGTCTGATAGGCGAGAACGGTACGCCGGGCAGCAACTCTGACATCATCACCGTGGATGGCGATCGTGCGTTTGTGCTGCGTATTAGCGAACACAAAGCAGAAGCAGTTAAGCCGTTAGCGGAAGTGAAAGAGCAGGTTACCGCGCTCGTTAAGCACAATAAAGCTGAGCAGCAGGCGAAACTGGATGCAGATAAACTGCTGGCCGATCTGAAAGCGGGTAAAGGCGATGAAGCGCTGAAAGCGGCGGGTCTGAGCTTTGGCGAAGCGAAAACGCTGAGCCGTACGGGTCAGGATCCGCTGAGTCAGGCGGCCTTTGGCCTGAGCCTGCCTGCGAAAGACAAGCCGAGCTACGGTGTTGCGAACGATATGCAGGGTAACGTTGTACTGTTGGCGCTGGACGAAGTCAAAGCAGGCTCTATGCCAGAAGCACAGAAAAAAGCGATGGTTCAGGGGATTACTCAGAACAACGCTCAGATTGTCTTCGAAGCACTGATGAGCAACCTGCGTAAAGCGGCAAAAATTAAAGTCGGTGACGCGTTGGAACAGCAGCAATAACCGAGGCTTCTCGCAAATAATTGCAAAAAGTTGTATATACCAAAGGCCGCTTTCGCGGCCTTTTCCATTTCTGAAAATTGCCATTTGTCTGCCGTTTATCCCCCCGCTATCGTGGCTCCACTGTTAACCAACAAGGAGCAAAACAGTATGAAACATGGAATTAAAGCCCTGCTTATTACCTTTTCATTGACCTGTGCCGGTATGGTGCAAACTGCACTTGCAGCGGAACCTGTCGCCAAAAGTCAGGCGGTTCAGACCAAAGCGGATGCCTCAGGAAGCACACACAGCAAAGCCACGCCAGCGACAAAGCCGAGTGATGATGAAGGTACCAGGGTAAGCATCAACAGCGCCTCAGCGGAGGATTTAGCGCGAGTGATGAATGGGGTTGGATTGAAGAAAGCACAGGCCATTGTCAGCTATCGTGAGGAGTACGGACCATTTAAAACGGTCGATGATTTAAAGCAGGTACCGGGGATGGGAAGTTCGCTGGTGGAACGTAATCTGGCATTTTTAACACTTTAATAACTTGCAGAGCGTTGAAAGTTTGCCAGACTGTAGAGGTCATACCAGTTATGGCCTCTTTACCCTGAAGTCTGTTCCTATAAAAACAACGTAAGGTTTCTGCGCTATGCAAACACAAATCAAAGTTCGTGGTTTTCATCTTGATGTCTATCAGCACGTTAACAATGCCCGCTATCTTGAGTTTCTGGAAGAAGCCCGCTGGGATGGCCTGGAAAACAGTGACAGTTTTCAATGGATGACTGCACACCACATTGCGTTTGTGGTTGTTAACATCAATATCAACTACCGCCGTCCTGCCGTGCTGAGCGATCTGTTGACCATAACCAGTCAGGTACAACAGCTAAATGGCAAAAGCGGCGTATTAAACCAGACCATCACACTGGAGCCAGAAGGGCAGGTAGTGGCTGATGCGTTGATTACTTTCGTCTGTATTGATTTGAAAACGCAGAAAGCGCTGCCGTTGGAAGGAGAGTTACGCGAGAAACTGGAACAAATGGTGAAGTAACGGAAAGTTGCCTGATGGCGCTTCGCTTATCAGGCCTACAAAACGAGAAGTAGATGTAGGCCGGATAAGGTGCATGCACCGCCATCCGGCACAACTCAGCAGATTACTGTAACCCGGTTTTCTGCTTCATCGCCGCCATCACCGCCGGCTTATCCGCCAGATAATGGTTCAGACCGTTGGCACGCAGATTACAGGCAGCACAATGGCCGCAACCGTTGCCCTTGATCCCGTTATAGCAGGTCAGCGTCTCTTCACGCACCAGGTCTAACTTGCCCCAATAGTCGGCTAACGCCCAGGTTTCGGCTTTATCAATCCACATCAACGGGGTTTCGAAACGGATGTCTTTTGCCATTCCCAGGCTCACGGCATGATTCAGGGCTTTGACAAACTCGTCACGACAGTCCGGATAACCAGAGAAATCGGTCTCGCAAACGCCGGTAATGACCGCCTCTGCCTGTACCTGGTAAGCGTAAATTGCCGCCAGTGTTAAGAACAGAATGTTACGTCCAGGCACAAAAGTATTCGGGATCCCGTCCGCGTCCGGTTCATAATCGGGTACCGGGATATTGTCGCGGGTCAGGCTGCTGACAGCCAGTTCGCTGAGCAGCGTCACATCGAGAACTTTGTGCGCACGGGCGCCGAGTTTTAAGGCCAGATCACGTGCGACGTCAATTTCAGCGCGATGACGCTGACCATAATCAAAGGTCACGCAGTGCACTTCATCATACTGATGTAGCGCTTGCACCAGACAGGTCGTGGAGTCCTGGCCTCCACTAAATACAACAACGGCACGTTTCATGGCTTTTCCTGACAAATAACGAAAGCGCTTATGGTAGCGCCTGGGCGTGTCGCCGACCAGCTTCTTCACGCTGAAGGCGGCGGTAACCAGGCCTCGGTGAACTCAAACCAGCCACGCGGATTCAAACGTACGCCATTTACGCCCGGCGGAGCGCTAATTCGATAGTGATAATTGAACAGCGGCGTCAGGGTAGCGTCATGCATCAGCGTGGCGAAAACCTGCTGTAAAGCCGCATGACGATCGCCCTCATCGGCCTGAATTTGCAAAGCATCCAGCGTGGTTTGCAGATGAGTATATGCGGACGCATTCAGAACATGTGACCATAGCTGATCGCAACGTAACCACTGTTCGAGTGTATACTCGGGGGCTTCGCCAATCAGCCTGTCTCCCATCATCAGATCGGCCTGGGCTAAAGGATGATCGCCATCCCAGTTTTTAGCATTATGAAAAATAAGCGTTAATTCACAACCCAGTTTTGCCAGCGCCTGGCGCAGCTGTTCCGCCATCGTATGCAGTTCGACGGGTAAGTGGTAGGCCAGCGTCAGTTTTTCCGGCAACGCCACCTCGTCCAGCGCATCCCATTGTGGGATCGTCCATCCTGGCAGCAGGGCATTGCTGGGGGTAATGAGGTTTTCATCCACCTCAAGCGTCTGTAGCAGCGAAGAGCGGTGGATAATATTGACCAGTCGACGGGCCTGCTGTGTATTCAGTCGCGCGCTTTTTCTGAGCGTGAGATAGCAAAAACCGAGGCTGATCCCGCTACTCACCTGGCTTAGCATGGGCAGTTCCTCTGGTTTACCAATCGCAATTTGCACCGGGTGGCGGCAGCTGGTGCCCAGATCCTGGGAAAAGAGTTGCGGGGTTATCCAGTATTCAATAGCTTTCAGCAGCGGATGGCCAAGATGGTAGTTATCGTGGCTCTCGATGCGAACCAGTTCTGGTGTAAACAGCGTCAGTCGGAACGGGCCAGTCCCGACAAAGGGCTGTTCTGGGTGAGCGAGATGGCTACTGTAACTTGCCAGACGGTGTGCCAGCCAAAAGTCAGGACGATGCAAAATAAAAGTCAGACATTGAGGGTGCGTCACCTCTATGCGTTTAACGCTGATAAACAATCTGGCCAGTGCGGGCAGTTCAAGCAACATCAACAGCCGTTGGTGTAACTGAGCACTGTTGACAACATCACCGTTATGCCAGTGCAGTGTTGAGCGAATATAGAAATCCCAACGCAGCCCGTCGGCAGAGATATTCCAGTGGTGGGCTAAATCGCCGCAGGGGCGTTGCGTGTGACTGTCAAAACGTGTCAGGCCAGAGAACACCTGCCCGGCAAGATGCTGTTCTGCACGACCGGGCAGGAATCCAGGATGCAAAGGTTCGAGCTGGCGATAATAGGGGATACGCAGGGTTGGCGTATCATTTTGCCATTGTCCGCCCATAAATGGCTGCAGCAGGGTTCTTAATTCCCCGGGGGCCAGTTGAGCCAGTTCCAGTACGCTGAGCTGTTCACCCTTTTGCAGTGCCTGCTCCATCATCGTGTTGCGCAGAGAGTCCGGAGTGACCAAAAAACGTAATGTTCCGCGTTTCCCGCGTCCGGACTGAGCTTGCCATACCAGCCAACCGGCATCCTGCGCTTGCCTGAGCAGGGTACGTACATGGCGCTCGCTGCAAAAGCAGCGTTCAGCCAGTTCCCCGACGGTGACTGACTGCGGCTCTCCGTTTGAAGGTTGCCACAGACGTTGGTACTGATTCAGACGATTAAGCAGACGCATTGATACTTTATCCTTCAGGATGCCCGTTAACGGTTTTTGCGCAAAAAAAACCGGAACAATTTTCTTTATCTATTCACTATTACTTCCGTATATCTCAGGAGATACTGAATCACAAGTTAACCGCGTCACAGTGTGGAGAAAGAAATGGCTCGTCTGGCTGCATTTGATATGGATGGCACCCTTTTGATGCCGAATCACCATTTAGGTGATGAAACCCTTTCGACGCTGGCACGCCTGCGTGAACGAGATATCACGCTGACGTTTGCGACCGGTCGTCATGTGCTGGAGATGCGTCATATTTTGGGCTCGATCTCGCTGGACGCCTTTTTAATCACCGGTAACGGGACGCGTATTCACTCGCTGGAAGGTGATGTATTGCATCGTCAGGATCTGGCTCCCTCGGTTGCCGATATCGTATTGCACCAGCGGTGGGAAACGCAGGCAAGCATGCATGTTTTTAATGACAACGGCTGGTTCACCGGGCAAGAGATTCCGTCACTGTTGCAAGCGCATGTGTACAGCGGATTTCGTTACCAGATAGTAGATGTGAAGCGTATTCCTGCCCATCAGGTCACAAAAATCTGCTTCTGTGGCGATCATGACGATTTGGTCCGTCTGCGTATTCAGTTGAATGACGCGCTGGGCGAGCAGGCGAATCTCTGTTTTTCTGCGGTTGATTGCCTCGAAGTACTGCCGCTGGGCTGTAACAAAGGCTCCGCACTGGCAGTGCTGAGCGAGCACTTGGGTTATTCCATGGCTGACTGCATGGCGTTTGGCGACGCCATGAACGATCGTGAAATGTTGGGTCGCGTTGGGCGTGGTCTGATTATGGGGAACGCGATGCCGCAGCTTATTGCTGCGTTGCCTCATTTATCGGTGATTGGGCATTGCCGCAATCAGGCGGTATCACACTTTTTGACGCATTGGCTGGACAATCCGCATCTACCTTATTCCCCCGAATGAGAGATCCCTTCCAGCAAGCCAGACCTTAGCGTCTGGCTTTTTTTTGACCGATTAATGGGTGTTCAGCAGGCGGGCAAGTTCAGCTTTCGATGGCGTTAAATCACCAATATGCGCCTCGACCCATTGCGGGTTGTAATAGGTTTCCAGATAGCGTTCTCCGCTGTCACACAGCAACGTAACCAGCGACCCCGTTTCTCCTGCGTCGCGCATACGGGCGGCAAGTTGTAACGCTCCCCACATGTTGGTTCCGGTTGAGGCGCCCACTTTACGGCCCAGCTGCGTTTCCAGCCAGTGTGCGGTGGCAACGCTTGCCGCATCCGGAACGCGCAACATTTCATCAACTACATCAGGAATGAAAGAAGGCTCTACGCGTGGGCGGCCAATGCCTTCAATTTTGCTGCCGACCGGACTGCGTAACGACGCATCGCGATCCTGCCAGTAAGGCAGAAAGACCGAGTTTTCCGGGTCAACGACCATCAGGTGTGTGTCGTAACCCTGACAGCGAATATAACGGCCAATGGTTGCGGAGGTACCGCCGGTTCCTGCGCTCATCACGATATGGCGAGGCACGGGGTTTGGCTCACACTGCATCTGGCGGAAGATACTGTCGGCAATATTGTTGTTACCACGCCAGTCAGTAGCGCGTTCAGCGTAGGTGAACTGGTCCATATAATGTCCGTTCAGTTCATGTGCCAGCTGTTCAGACGCTGCATAGATTTCACAGGCGCTTTCCACGAAGTGGCAGCGACCGCCATAAAATTCAATCTGTTCAATTTTGCGTTTTGCCGTACAGGAAGGCATAACGGCAATAAATGGCAGTCCAAGCAGACGGGCGAAATAGGCCTCAGAGACCGCCGTTGAACCCGAAGACGATTCGATAATCGTGGTGCCTTCTTTAATCCAGCCATTACACAGTCCGTAGAGAAACAGTGAACGTGCCAGGCGATGTTTCAGGCTACCGGTTGGATGCGTGCTCTCATCTTTTAAATAGAGCTGAATACCCGGAAACGCCGGTAGCGACAGGCGAATAAGATGCGTATCGGCAGAACGCTGGTAATCCGCATTGATTTCATTGATGGCATTTTTAACCCAGGAGCTATTCATCATTAATATCCATTTGTCATTTTGTGCCCAGAATAGCGAAAAGCACGGAAAAAATTGTTGCCATTTAGCCTTTAAAATAGAATGTAAGGAGAAAATTCTTCTCTGTGGAGTGGATATGTTAGACAAAATTGACCGTAAGCTGCTTGGCCTACTACAACAAGACTGCACCCTTTCTTTGCAGGCGTTAGCCGATGCCGTTAATCTGACAACCACCCCCTGCTGGAAACGCCTCAAGCGGCTTGAGGATGACGGCATTCTGCTGGGCAAGGTTGCCCTTCTGGATCCAGAAAAACTGGGGCTGGGCTTAACCGCGTTTGTGCTGATTAAAACCCAGCATCACAGCAGCGAGTGGTACTGCCGCTTTGTCACCGAAGTGACCGGGATGCCAGAGGTACTGGGTTTCTGGCGAATGGCTGGGGAGTATGACTACCTGATGCGGGTGCAGGTTGCTGATATGAAACGCTATGATGATTTCTATAAGCGTCTGGTGAATAGCGTACCGGGCCTGTCTGATGTTACCTCCAGTTTTGCGATGGAACAGATTAAATACACGACTGCTCTACCTATTGAATAACTCTCCCGGTGGTCATTGCCGGAAATCTTGTCAGGACATAACGCGTGCGATTATTTGCTCAATTAAGCTGGTACTTCCGCCGGGAGTGGCGTCGCTACCTCGGGGCTGTAGCCTTGCTTATCATCATCGCTATTCTTCAGCTTATCCCGCCAAAAGTGGTCGGTATCATCGTGGACGGCGTAACGACACAGCGCTTCACAACCGAGCGACTGCTGATGTGGGTCGGCACAATTGCCCTGATTGCGGTGGTGGTCTATTTGTTGCGCTATGTCTGGCGCGTACTGTTGTTTGGCGCATCCTACCAACTGGCAGTTGAACTACGCGAAGACTATTACCGCCAGTTGAGCCGCCAGCATCCCGAATTTTATCTGCGTCATCGCACAGGCGATCTGATGGCGCGTGCAACTAACGATGTTGATCGGGTGGTGTTTGCGGCTGGCGAAGGTGTATTGACGCTGGTGGACTCACTGGTCATGGGGTGCGCGGTGTTGATCGTGATGTCTACGCAAATCAGTTGGGAGCTGACGCTGATCGCGTTACTCCCAATGCCGGTGATGGCGATAATGATCAAGCGTTACGGCGATCGACTGCATAACCGCTTTAAGGTTGCGCAAGCAGCGTTCTCCAGCCTGAACGATCGTACTCAGGAAAGTCTTACCAGTATCCGCATGATTAAGGCTTTTGGTCTGGAAGACCGACAGTCGGCGCTATTTGCCGAAGATGCTAAAGATACCGGCAAGAAAAACTTGCGGGTCGCCCGCATTGACGCCCGTTTTGACCCCACGATTTATATCGCCATAGGTATGGCTAACCTGCTGGCTATCGCCGGGGGAAGTTGGATGGTGGTGCATGGTTCTCTGACCCTTGGTCAGTTAACCAGCTTTATGATGTATCTCGGTCTGATGATTTGGCCGATGCTGGCACTGGCATGGATGTTTAATATTGTTGAGCGAGGCAGCGCTGCGTATAGCCGTATTCGCGCGATGCTGGCTGAAGCCCCCGTGGTGGATGATGGGACAGAACCCGTACCAGAAGGACGTGGTGAGTTAGCGGTGGCCATTCGCGAATTTCGCTACCCGCAGACGGCTCATCCGGTGCTGGAGAATGTGAATTTCCAGCTTAAGCCAGGGCAGATGCTGGGCATTTGTGGCCCAACTGGGGCTGGGAAAAGCACCGTACTATCGCTGCTCCAGCGCCACTTCGATATCACTCAAGGGGATGTGCGTTTTCATGATATTCCGTTAACGCGCTTGCAGCTTGATAGCTGGCGTAGCCGCCTGGCAGTGGTCAGCCAGACACCTTTCCTGTTCTCGGATACCGTCGCCAACAACATAGCGCTTGGGCGCCCGCAGGCCACGCAGGATGAAATTGAACATGTTGCACGTCTGGCCAGCGTGCATGAGGATATTTTACGTCTTCCTCAGGGGTACGACACTGAAGTGGGTGAACGCGGCGTGATGCTGTCCGGTGGACAAAAACAGCGTATTTCTATCGCTCGTGCGCTGCTGCTGAATGCTGAAATCCTGATTCTTGATGATGCGTTATCGGCGGTGGATGGTCGTACTGAACATCAAATCCTGCATAACCTGCGCCAGTGGGGAGAAGGCAGAACCGTGATAATCAGCGCTCACCGTTTATCTGCGCTGACAGAAGCTAATGAAATTATCGTGATGCAGCACGGACATGTTGCTCAGCGTGGCGAACACGATGCGCTGGTGCAACAACCTGGCTGGTATCGTGATATGTACCGTTATCAGCAACTGGAAGCGGCATTGTCTGATGCGCCGGCTATCGATGAGGAGGCGGCTAATGCGTAGTTTTGGACAATTATGGCCGACCCTGAAAAGGCTGCTGGCGTACGGCTCGCCGTGGCGAAAGCAGCTGTCTATCGCTGTTGTCATGCTGTGGGTAGCGGCAGCGGCGGAAGTTAGTGGTCCGCTGCTCATCAGTTATTTTATCGACAACATGGTGGCGAAAAACAATCTGCCGCTGGCGATGGTGTCTGGGCTGGTGGCGGCCTATGTCGGTCTGCAACTGTTGGCGGCGGGCCTGCATTACGCGCAGTCATTACTCTTTAACCAGGCGGCCGTTGGTGTGGTGCAGCAGTTACGTACCGATGTGATGGATGCCGCGCTGCGTCAGCCGCTCAGTGCTTTTGATACTCAGCCTGTCGGGCAGCTTATCTCCCGGGTGACCAATGACACCGAAGTGATTCGCGACCTGTACGTGACGGTAGTCGCGACGGTACTGCGCAGTGCCGCCTTAATCGGTGCCATGCTGGTAGCGATGTTCAGCCTTGAGTGGCGGATGGCGCTGGTTGCGATGGCCATATTCCCGGCTGTGCTGGTGGTGATGGTGATTTATCAGCGCTATAGCACTCCTATTGTGCGTCGCGTTCGCGCCTATCTGGCAGATATTAATGATGGCTTTAACGAAGTTATTAATGGTATGAGCGTGATCCAGCAGTTCCGCCAGCAGGCGCGTTTTGGTGAGCGAATGGGCGAAGCCAGCCGTTCGCACTATATGGCGCGCATGCAAACGCTGCGATTGGATGGCTTTTTGTTGCGCCCGTTGCTCAGCTTGTTTTCGGCCCTGATCCTCTGCGGTTTGCTGACACTGTTTAGCTTTACGTCCGGCACGTCCATTGAGGTTGGGGTGCTGTATGCGTTTATCAGCTATCTGGGGCGTTTGAACGAGCCGTTGATCGAGCTGACGACCCAGCAATCAATGCTGCAACAGGCGGTGGTAGCGGGTGAACGTGTATTTGAACTGATGGATGGCCCACGCCAGCGTTATGGTGAGGATATCCAACCCCTGAAAAGCGGGGACATTGAGGTTGATAACGTCTCTTTTGCCTATCGCGACGACAATCTGGTGCTGCAAAACATCAGTTTGTCCGTACCTTCTCGTCGTTTTGTTGCGTTGGTTGGGCATACCGGTAGCGGCAAGAGTACGCTCGCCAGTCTGCTGATGGGGTACTACCCGTTGACGCAGGGTGATATTCGTCTGGACGGACGACCGCTGTCTTCGTTGAGCCACAGTGTGTTACGCCAGGGCGTTGCGATGGTGCAGCAGGATCCGGTGGTGATGGCGGATACCTTCCTGGCCAACGTGACGCTGGGCCGCGATATTTCTGAAGAGCGGGTATGGCAGGCGCTGGAGACGGTGCAACTGGCGGAGCTGGCGCGCGGGCTGAGTGACGGTATTCATACCCGACTGGGCGAGCAGGGCAATAATTTATCAGTCGGGCAGAAACAGCTGCTGGCGCTGGCGCGTGTGCTGGTCGAAACGCCGCAGGTGCTGATTTTGGACGAAGCGACGGCCAGCATTGACTCCGGTACTGAACAGGCTATTCAGCAGGCGTTGGCAGCAGTGCGTAAGCACACCACGCTGGTGGTGATTGCGCATCGGTTATCCACCATTGTCGATGCCGACACTATTCTGGTACTGCACCGGGGGCAGGCCGTTGAGCGCGGCACGCACCAGCAACTGCTTGCCGCACAGGGCCGCTACTGGCAAATGTATCAACTGCAGTTGGCGGGCGAAGAGTTGGCGGCTAGCGTAAACGAAGATTCGGCAATCGCCTGATGGCGCTGCGTTTATCAGACCTACAGCCAGTGTGGTTTCGTAGGCCTGATGAAGCGTTTTCGCCGCCATCCTGCAATCAACAATCTGGTGCAAAAATGTAACGCACTATGCACCGTTATAGTGCGTTTTTTCTTTTTCTATCCTCGCCGTACCCCGTGCGGCTGAATCATCCCGCGTTTTTCATTCCTGGCACACCCCTTGCAATGTTCAGTATGTGTATCTGCAGCCACTACTGAATTCTGACTGGAGGGGATCTATGAAGCTGGTTACCGTGGTAATCAAACCGTTCAAACTGGAAGACGTCCGTGAAGCATTGTCGTCTATTGGTATTCAGGGGCTGACCGTCACCGAAGTGAAGGGGTTTGGCCGACAAAAAGGTCATGCTGAGTTGTACCGGGGAGCGGAATACAGCGTCAACTTCTTACCCAAAGTGAAGATTGATGTGGCAATTGCTGATGACCAACTGGACGGCGTAATTGATGTCATCAGTAAGGCCGCCTACACCGGAAAAATTGGCGACGGCAAAATTTTCGTCGCCGAGCTACAACGCGTGATTCGTATTCGTACCGGCGAAGCCGACGAAGCCGCACTGTAACGTCTGGCACACAGTGATAGGAAACCAAAAGATGAAGATAGCAACGATGAAAACGGGTATTGCATCACTGGCGCTGCTGCCGGGACTGGCGATGGCGGCACCGGCGGTCGCGGATAAAGCCGATAACGCTTTTATGATGATTTGCACTGCGCTGGTGCTGTTTATGACTATTCCTGGCATTGCGTTGTTCTACGGCGGTTTAATTCGCGGTAAGAACGTGCTGTCAATGCTGACCCAGGTTACGGTGACATTCGCTCTGGTCTGTATTTTGTGGGTCGTTTATGGCTACTCGCTGACTTTCGGCGAAGGAAATAATTTTTTTGGTAACTTCAACTGGGTCATGCTGAAGAATATTGCACTGACGGCGGTGACGGGGAGTATCTATCAGTATATTCATGTTGCTTTTCAGGGGTCTTTCGCCTGTATCACTGTTGGGCTTATCGTCGGTGCGTTGGCGGAGCGCATACGGTTCTCTGCGGTGCTGATTTTTGTGGTGGTGTGGCTGACGTTGTCCTACATCCCTATTGCACACATGGTCTGGGGCGGTGGTTTGCTGGCTACTCACGGTGCGCTGGATTTTGCAGGCGGCACGGTAGTGCATATCAACGCCGCGATTGCCGGTCTGGTTGGGGCTTATCTGATTGGTAAACGGGTCGGTTTTGGCAAAGAAGCGTTTAAGCCGCATAACCTGCCAATGGTTTTTACCGGCACGGCTATTCTCTATATCGGCTGGTTTGGCTTTAACGCGGGCTCCGCGGGGATGGCGAATGAAATTGC
The DNA here is from genome assembly GCF_028069815.1 of Citrobacter sp. Awk 2. Taxonomy (NCBI): domain Bacteria; kingdom Pseudomonadati; phylum Pseudomonadota; class Gammaproteobacteria; order Enterobacterales; family Enterobacteriaceae; genus Citrobacter; species Citrobacter sp. Awk 2. The sequence continues at coordinate 71,839 of NZ_JANEWL010000001.1, read as the reverse complement.
CGCGCTGGCCTTCGTGAATACCGTTGTTGCAACCGCGGCCGCTATTCTCGGCTGGATCTTCGGTGAATGGGCGCTGCGTGGCAAACCATCATTGCTGGGAGCCTGTTCTGGCGCCATTGCGGGTCTGGTTGGTGTGACGCCTGCCTGTGGTTATATCGGTGTTGGTGGTGCGTTGATCATCGGCGTGGTTGCCGGTTTGGCGGGGCTGTGGGGAGTGACGATGCTGAAGCGCTTTCTGCGCGTTGATGACCCGTGTGATGTCTTCGGTGTTCACGGTGTCTGTGGGATTGTCGGATGTATCCTGACTGGTGTATTCGCCGCGAGCTCTTTAGGGGGGGTAGGATTTGCCGAAGGCGTTACCATGGGGCATCAGCTTCTTGTGCAGTTGGAAAGTGTGGCGATCACCATTGTCTGGTCCGGTGTCGTGGCATTTATCGGCTATAAATTGGCGGACATGACGGTAGGTCTGCGCGTACCTGAAGAGCAGGAGCGCGAAGGGTTGGATGTGAACAGCCACGGCGAAAACGCCTACAACGCCTGATGTTTCAATTTCTCGGATAGTGCTAAACGCTTTTCCGGCCTACAACAATTTACCCTGTAGGCCGGAAAAAAATCAATTACGATTACGCATTACCCCTTCCTGCACGGTAGAGGCGACCAGCACGCCATCCTGCGTATAGAACTCCCCGCGTACAAACCCCCGGGCACCGGAGGCCGATGTACTTTCTACGTTGTACAACAACCACTCATTGATATTAAAAGGACGATGGAACCACATAGAATGGTCGATCGTAGCGATCTGAATCCCTTTTTCCAGAAAACCAATGCCATACGGCTGTAAAGCAACGGGCAGGAAGTTCAGATCAGAGGCGTAACCGAGCAGATACTGATGTACACGAAGATCGTCCTGCAGCGTGCCGTTAGCGCGGATCCATACCTGGCGAGTCGGGTTGGCAACGTGACCTTTTAACGGATTATGAAATTCCACCGGACGGACTTCCAGCGGGCGGTCGTTGATAAATTTTTCTTTCAACAGCGGTGGCAGCAGGTGAGCTACTGAACGGGCGATCTCAGTTTCTGATTTAAGCTCTTCAGGACCAGGCGCATCCGGCATCTCTTTTTGATGCTCAAACCCATCTTCTGGTGCCTGGAAAGAGGCGGTCATATAAAAAATGGGTTTCCCATTCTGGATCGCGGCAACGCGGCGGGCACTGAAGCTGTTACCATCGCGCAGTACCTCGACATCATAGATGATGGGCTTTTGGCTGTCGCCCGGCCGTAAAAAGTAGCTGTGGAAGGAATGCACCAGACGTTCTTCCGGCACGGTCTCTTTCGCGGCGTACAACGCCTGACCGACAACCTGTCCACCAAAAACCTGACGTAACCCTAAGTCTTCACTTTGGCCCCGAAAGAGTCCTTCTTCAATTTTTTCCAGATTTAACAATGTCAGCAAATTTTTCAGTGCCAGACTCATACGTGCTCTCCAGGTAATAGCGATCTCGCAGCGAGGTAGGCAGAGTATAACGCAATTTTGAAAGTGGTCCGATGGGTGCAATTGTCTGAATTACAGGCCTATTACAAGCAGAAATTGCTAATTTGTGCCACACTTAGTCATGTTGTGTTTTTGTTAACCACTCTTCTGGCGAGGAAAGTTCTCGCTGGTGCATAGATGAGAAGGAGAATTTAATGAAACTCGTGCACATGGTAAGTGGTTTAGCGGTTGCGGTCGCTCTGGCGGCCTGTGCTGGTAAAAGTGCAGATATTCAAACACCTGCGCCAAGTCCTAATACGTCAATTGCTGACACACAGTCAAAAATTCAACAGCCGAATGTGTCTGGTACGGTATGGATCCGCCAGAAAGTTGCTTTACCGCCGGATGCCGTGCTGACCGTCACACTGTCAGATGCATCGCTTGCCGATGCACCGTCAAAAGTGCTGTCGCAAAAAGTTGTACGTACCGAGGGCAAACAAGCACCATTCAGCTTCGTGCTCCCGTTTAATCCGGCAGATATTCAGCCAAACGCGCGTATTCTGCTGAGTGCGGCGATTACGGTGAATGATAAGCTGGTCTTTATTACTGATACCGTCCAGACGGTGATTAATCAGGGGGGGACTAAAGCCGACCTGACCCTGGTCCCGGTCCAGCAGACGGCCGTTCCTGTACAGGCGAGCGGTGGTGCCGCGACAACGGTACCGTCAACATCCCCCACGCAGGTGAATCCGTCTTCCGCAGTTCCTGCTCCGACACAGTACTAAGGGCATACTAACCCTCTCCGTCCGGAGGGGTTAGTACACCCAGCGATAGCGCTGTAAATCGATTTGTCCACTCCCTGAAACCACAATACCTTCCGCCAGCAATGCCTGGCGTTGTCGTTGCAGGTCAGGACCTGTCAGTGAAATCATTCCGTGACGATTAACCACTCGATACCAGGGCAGGGTGCTACCTTCAGGCAGTCGCTTGAGTACACCGCCCACCTGGCGTGCAGCGCGCGGTGAGCCAGCAAGCCTGGCGACATCGCCATAGGTGGTGACGAATCCTTCGGGGATTGAGGCAACGATTTGCCAGACGCGTTGAGGGAAAGAGTCTTGTATATCCATCGTTTATTCCTGCGCTAATCCTCCAGCATAATCCCGAATGACGAGGTAGTGAAGCTTCATTGCACAAGAAAACAGCATCCGATGCGGGATGGGTTGCAATTACAGGGTGCAGCAGTGATAATGCGCCTGCGCGTTGGTTAACAACGCTCTCAATGGGGGCTCTGTTGGTTCTCCCGCAACGCTACTCTGTTCACCAGGTCAGGTCCGGAAGGAAGCAGCCAGGGCAGATGACGTGTGTGCCGGGATGTAGCTGGCAGGGCCCCCACCCAATTCTGCCGTCCGGCAATCTCAATTCTTCTCATCTTCTTTTCTTTGTCATCGTATTGTCATTTTATTGTCATCAAATGCTGTCAATGTGTTTCGGGGATGTTATTTGATGCTTTTGCCGTCGCCATCGCGCAGAGATATGACTCTTGCGCCCGGTGGACTTTGGCTGACCACAAGGACTTTTTACGATGTCGACCGCAGTATTGAATGTCAAAATTGATGAGGCGCTAAAAGAAAAGCTGCGTCATTACGCTGAAGTGAATAATGAGAACCTAAGTATCTCGACGGAAAAATTGCTGCTTATCGCGTTTTCCGCCATTGAAGAGGCGGGAGTCTCCGCTGACGATATTGATAGCCAGCACACGGAAGAATCCGTGGTTGAAGCACTGACTCCTAAAGAAATCAAAGCGCTGCGCAGATTACTGAAGAAGAAAAAATGAAACAACAACCGCTCTCAACCGCCTGTAATTATGGCGAAGCCTGTGAATTGCTTCGTTCCGGTTATGTGAAACATGTTCGTCTGAGCTGGAATGTCGGTAGCGATGAATTTTTCCGTATTGCTTCTGACTGGTGCGATGCCGGGGCGAAAATTAAGAAAGACGGAGAGAATTTTGTGATTTCCCTGAAAGGTTTTCCGGTTCCCCGCCAACTGTAGTTATTGAGGGTTTAAGTTAGCGCATGACGAGCTTTGTGGCTCGTCGCTCATATTATTTTGCGCATTTTTCCGTGACTTGCCTGTAAACGCAGGTTGTCCCAAATGGGTTGCAATGTCCGGAAGGCCGAGCGCATTGTGTCATCGGGCAGTGCGAAGGGCATGCGTAAGAAGCGATCGAATGCGCCATCCAGGCCAAAGCGCGTCCCGGTACCCAACTGAATACCTGCACTTTCAGCGCGCGCGGCAAACAACGTCGCCAGCGTATCGGGTAATTCAACCCAGAAAGAGAGTCCCCCCTGCGGTTGAGTAAACTGCCACTCCGGGAAATGTGTCTTCATCAGGTCGTGGCACCGATCGCGCCGGGTGGTGAGCAATTGCCGTCTGACGGGAAGAAAATCGGCCGCATTGTCCAGCAACCAGCCCGTGGCAAGCTGTTCAAGTACTGGTGATCCTAAATCAAATGTGTCGCGAGTCTGTACCAGCGCGGCAATGGTACGCGATGAGGCCCGAATCCATCCCAGACGCAGACCTCCCCAAAAACTTTTCCCCGCCGATCCCAGCATGATGATGGGCGCGTCATCATGGAATGCCGCCAGCGGTGGTGGTGGCGGGGCGTCATACCACAGATTGACCATGGTTTCGTCCACCACCAGTGTCGTGCGGGTTCTGGCGGAGATATCGGCGATAGCCTGGCGTGTCGTCGCATCCATACAACGTCCGGTAGGATTGTGAAAATCTGGCATCAGGTAGGCCATTCTCGGCGCAGTTTGCGCAATAGTGGCAACAAGGCCCGATGTATCCCAGCCGTGTTCGGGCAGTGACACGCCCACGGGGCGGCAGGACGCACCTTGAATGGCTGCAATGGCGAGTGGATAGGTAGGATGATCGACCAACACACGATCGCCGGGACCCGTGAGCAAACGCAGGATCAGCGCCAGGCCGCTGACTGCGCCATTCACCACCATTATTTCATCCGGCAGTGTGGGTAATCCGCGTTCGCAATAATGCCGGGCGATAGATTCTCGCAGCGTTGGTAACCCCTGGGGCAAATATCCTGAACTTAGCAAATGCTGTGGCATCGCCAGCAGGGCTTGCTGGTACGCCTGATAAATTTCTGGCCCGGCGCTAAGGGCCGCTGTGGACAAATCCAGCGCGGTGCTGGTGCGGGTTCGCGTCGGTACATGACGGGTATGTTCCGGCAGGATCACGCGTGAACCACTTCCATGGCGGCTTTCCAGATACCCTTCTTCCCGCAGTTGCGCCATTGCGCTGGCAATCGTCGTGCGACTGACTTCAAGCACGGCGGCCAGTTCGCGTTCGCCGGGTAAGCGCGTATCCAGTGCCAGTCGGCCATCCAGGATCAGCAGGCGTAGTGCCTCTGCCAACTGTCGCCAGATAGGTGTACGTGAGGGGGTCTCCTGCCAGTGCCCGAGCAGGCGCTGCAGGGACTGGCTTCCATAACGGCGAGATGACATAGCAGTCCACTTTTTGAAAACTGGACATTAATCATAGTGCCAATTGCGGTGAAGATGAAAGCTATCTGAGAGGGGGGGGAGAAAATTATGCTGCGTCGTTTACTTCAGCTGTATGTCGGACTGGCGCTGTACGGCGTTTCGACGGCGATGTTTGTACGTGCAGATTTAGGGGCTGACCCGTGGAACGTATTTCATCTGGGCGTGGCAAATCTATTATCGATGAATATCGGCCTGGTGATCATCGCCGTGGGGGTACTGGTTCTGCTGGTATGGATACCACTGCGCCAGCGCCCCGGATTTGGCACTCTCAGCAATGTCATTATGATTGGTTTGGCTGCAGATGCCGCGCTGGCGGTGATCCCAGGATTTGAATCGCTACTGACGCGCAGTGGACTGCTGGTGGCGGCGGTTATCTTGAATGCGCTAGCGACCAGTCTGTACATCGGTGCCGGTTTTGGGGCGGGCCCACGTGACGGCTTGATGACCGGCATTCATGCGCGTACTGGTTGGTCTGTACGGACTATCCGGACCGCAATTGAGGTGTCGGTTTTGCTCAGTGGTTGGCTTCTTGGCGGAACCGTGGGTGTTGGAACGGTGCTGTATGCGTTAGCTATTGGACCGTTAATTCAGATTTGCCTGCCGTGGTTTCGCCATCAGCCGCAGTCACGTATTCGTGTTCGGAATGAGCCTACGGCGTAATCGCCTGCTGACGACTAAACTTAACCTCGACTGACGCGGCCGGAATCGGCTTGCCGCGCAGTACACTTCGGAGGTTTATCTGATGAAGTATGTTGATGGTTTTGTTGTTGCCGTTCCTGCCGAAAACAAGGAGGCATATATCGCGATGGCAGCAAAGGCTGCGCCGCTTTTCAAGGAGTTCGGTGCACTGCGCGTTGTGGAGTGTTGGGCTGATGATGTTCCCGACGGTAAGTTGACCGATTTTCGTATGGCGGTAAAAGCGCAGGATCATGAAGAAGTGGTATTCAGCTGGATTGAATACCCTTCCAAAGAAGTCCGCGATGCGGCGAATCAGAAGATGATGTCCGATCCCCGAATGAAGGAGTTTGGTGAGTCTATGCCATTTGATGGCAAGCGAATGATCTACGGTGGATTCTCGCCCATTATGGAAGAGTGACGTGACTGGCTGTGCGGCGTGCCGCCAGCCATCTCAATACACGCCAGTGCCCTGTTAGAGTCGTTTTTCCGCCCACAGAATAAATTCCGCCTTTGGCAGTGCTTTGCTGTACAGCCAGCCTTGACCATACTGTACGCCATGTTGACGGAGCCAGCTTTCCTGGTTCTCGGTCTCGATGCCTTCCGCCACCATTTCCAGCTTCAGCGTTTTGGCTATCTCGATAATATGTGGCGTGACGTTATTGTATTCCAGCGCGTCAACAAACGATTTGTCTATCTTCAGGATGTCTACATCCAGATCCTGCAAATAACTCAGGCTGGAGTAGCCTGTACCAAAATCATCAATATAAATAGAGTGGCCTGCCTGACGGTATTTGGCGATAAACGGTGCACTGTTTTTCGGGTCGGCAAATTCACGCTCAGTTAGTTCCAGGGCAATTTGTGCGGGTTGTAGTTGCCAGTGGTTCACCATGCGGCTTAGCAGTGCCGGAAGTGTTTCGGACTTTAAATCGGCCGACTCAAGGTTGAGTGATATATGCTGTTGAGGATGTTGATGCAGCCATTTACCTAGATCTTCGAAGACGTTTTCGATAATCAAACGTGTGAGTGGTTCTGTCAGGCCGGTCTCTTCGGCCAGGGGGATAAAAATATCGGGTGAGAGATAGCTACCGTCAGCTTGTCGCCAGCGGGCCAGTGCTTCTGCACCCACGACCTTTCCTGTTTTGAGCGAAATAATGGGCTGGTAATGGACCTTGATAGCCCGGTTCTGAATGGCGTCTTGCAATTGGTGATGGGGGGACTGCAAGCGGCGCAAAATACGCAGAATAAAGAAGGCGGTGAGCAGGCCAATAATAATCCCTGCCGGGAGCCAGATCAGCGCCTGTCGGTGCCAGGATTTTTGCAAAGGTAATGTCGATGCCCAGCTTACGATCGTGATACCCAGTTCGGGGAAAGGGCGAGAATTATAAATACTGCCCTCTTTTTGAAAATGGCTGATAGAACTGTCTTTTTGCAGTTGATGTAACACGTCCAAGGGGAGATCGGCACTACTGGCCACCACGACGTTGCTTACTGTACCCACAATGGCGACTTCGATAGGCCATGAACCAAATGGGATAACATCAATGAACGATCCCGGATCAATCATCACTACATAATGTTCGCTGCCGAGCGCTGCCATAAAGCGCTTTATCCCGAGGTCGTTTTGCGAGGTTAACCAGGCGCGATAGCCATCCGGTGTCATTTTCATTGGCGGTGGAAACGCAGCAGCCTGGCTCCTTTTCTCAAGGGAGGAACATTGTGGAACATTGTCTTTGAGGTACATCACTTCCTGAATATAACGGTAGCTGTAGGACAACCGGCGCATTTCCAGCAAATGTTCCTCTGAGCAGGGCACACCCTGGAAGGCTTCTATTTTGCGTAGCGCTTTTTTTGCCTGCTCGCCAACGCGTTCCGTACGCAAAGCGACCCGGCTGGAAAATGAATCAAGCTCATCTATAAATTTCGTTTCGACCTGACGATGTGCCAGCCACAGGCTTAAACACACCGGTACGAGGATGGACAGAACCAGTATTCCCGCCACCAGGCCAATCAGATGTCGTGTTGTCACAGTGATATCCTTATTAACACAGCGTAGAGAAAGTATATCCGAAAGCTAAAAAAGCAATTCGATTGGCATCATATATTTAGGGGCACTTATCACTCCGATAAATTACCCATAGCATAAATCAGGTTGAGATCTGTACGGGAGTGGTGTATTTTGATGGATATGTTATAACGTAACAAATTGAGGTTGCCATGAAACCGGATATCCATCCTTTTTATCGCCCAGTGGTGTTTCACGATACCAGTGCCAATGAATACTTTAAGGTCGGTTCGACGATCAAAACCGAACGAGAGATTGAGTTCGAGGGACAAATGTACCCGTACGTAACGCTTGATATCTCGTCTAAGTCACATCCGTACTACACCGGTAAACAAAAAACCTTCGATAACGAAGGCAGCGCGGCTCGTTTCCAGAAACGTTTCGGCCACTTCATTGGCACAAAGCGAGGTTAAGATGCAGGTACTCAATTCACTTCGCAGCGCCAAACAGCGGCACCCTGACTGCCAGATAGTCAAACGCAAAGGGCGTTTGTACGTCATCTGCAAAACGAATCCGCGGTTTAAAGCGGTACAGGGCCGTAAAAAAAGACGTTAGTCACTTTGCCAGCATTGCAGGGACTGAAGTGCGTTCCCCTCGGGGGACGCACTTTTTTTGTTTGTGACGGGGCGTGATTACTGACTGGTCTGCGCGCGGGTTAATGTGAAGACATCATAAAATGACAGTTCACCTTTCCGCGTTATCATTTTTTGCAACTGGGCCTTATGCTCACTGTCGACTTGGGGAGAGTGCAGGATAGTGTCGATGAGCGAGGGCGGCACAAAGCGCGTGTTATACCATTCACCGTTATAGCAGACTCTGAAATCCAGTACGTCAATATCTTCAAAGCGGTAACGCGGCGCAACGTCAAAAAAGAAAAAGGCGTTGAGTAAGACGAACAGTACAACCAATAGCCATACCGAATCGACCAGCGTTTCTGATTGCAGCATTACCGCCAGCGTGGCAAAAAACGCAACATACATGCCGATAAATAGCCCTGGATGTTTACGAATAAAGCTGATGCTAAAGCGCGGTTTGTTGTCGCGCTTTTCGCGAATATTTAAGTCGTCGATGGTTTCGGTAAGCAGGCGTTGTATTTCTGTCATCTCTTGCCTTCGTGAAGTCTGCAATAGTCAGGAGGGATCAGCCTATTTTAAAAGGGGATACTCTCTGAGAAAAGTAACAGATTAACCACAATTTAGCATAACAGTTACATATCAGATCACAGTGTTTTGATGATCCGTGCCGGATTGCCCCCGACGACGGTGTTTGCCGGAACGCTTTTAGTCACCACTGCACCTGACGCCACAACCACGTTGTCGCCCAGAGTTACGCCCGGATTTATTACTGCGCGCCCCCCGATCCAGACATTATTCCCGATGGTTACAGGTTTCCCTAGTTCAACTCCGCTGTTGCGTTCGTTAGCGTCCAATGGATGGGTTGCCGTATAGATATGGACTCCCGGTGCCAGCATACAGTTATCACCGATGTGGATTGGGCAGACATCAAGCATGACGCAGTCGAAGTTGGCGTAAAACGCTTTGCCGAGATAAATGTTATACCCGTAGTCACAACGAAAAGAGGGCTCAATGTAAGCGTCTTCGCTTTGACCCAATAGATCGCGCAAGATAGCCTGACGTTCACTCTGCGCATCGGGTGCGGTGGCATTGTATCGGTGGATGAGTTGGCGTGCACGGAGACGATCGTTGCGCAACGTTTCATCTGCCGGGCGATACAATTCGCCGGCGATCATCTTTTGCTTATCTTCACTCATTACGAACTTTCCTGTTTGCTGATAGGCCGTCACAGTACAGTAAAACGCAATGCAGGGAAGGGGAACGTTCCCGTTTTCTCACTGTGATCGCAATCACGTGATTTGAATTAAATAATGGTTGCTGGTACGGGAAATGGTCAGTCAGACAAACAAATGTTTCGCGATACCTGACTTAACCTCATGAGCAATTAACGAATAAATTTCCAAACAGATGTTGGGATCTTGTCGTAGAGCTTATTCATTGTCAATTCAGCAAGACGATGATCGGCGGCTGAGTAAAATACAGCCAGTTCATTGTCAGACAATTCATATTTATTTTTCTCAATAACACGTTCAAGCGTGTCAATTGTTTGACAGCGTCGTAGGCGCATCAAATAATCTGTTTTAGTTAATGGTTTATCGGACATAACTCTTACCTATGATTGTAATAATTTTTAACAAGACAAACTGACAGGATTAGCCCTGGTGGCATTGACAAAACAGCGAAATAGTCGATTACCTGACTTCCGCCATTTCTGCAGATCCTGCGTATTAATACCATAACTGCTGAACAACATAAAAGTGTCATCCAGGTATTCATCAATCTGCGCGATCAGCTTATTGTCCTCATTGTACTTAATTTTATAATTAAGTGCGAAGGTTGCAATATGCTCTATCAGTTCATTGAGCTGCAAGCTGGTTGCAGAGGTAGGGTCATTTACCCAACCATGGTTGCTTTGTTCAAGGTTTGCAAGACAGTCATGATACAGAGTTTCGCAGAGAAATTTAAGCTGCGCGATATCATGTCTTTTCGGTGAGTATTCATCCATAACGCATCCCCTTCTTAGTGGTTTAGACTAACCGAACACCTTTCGGGATGGATACAACAAACGACCTGGAACTTGCCCGCGACTCCTGATGATTTAACTATAATCTACTCTAAAAAAGATTTCATCGTCATATCACGAAAAATTACAATTATGTAAAATTATGATGCAGTCCCATTTTTACATTTTAACAGATACATGCCGGTATTCGAAATGGAACAACTTCTTTATTCTCGGTCAATCATCAAGTTATCTTCTTTAGGTTTAGCAACGAAAGGCGACAACCGACTCTGTGAACGAAAACCAGGAATAGTCTTAATATTTATTTAGGTAAATAAGGGTTTGTGACGTTTTCTAAGAATAGCCTTTAAGCTCACAAGGATTATATCGCTTATTTAAACAAGAGAAAATAAACGAAATCGCAATAAGCGCTTTTTATGATTTTTTCCAGAAAAAAGGCCGCTTGCGCGGCCTTATCTTTAGGAATGTATCAATGATGCTCAACTGAGTGGCTATGTTCAACATCTTCGTTCTTGCGGCTAAAGCGGCGGCGGACCACCACAAAGAACACCGGAACAAAGAAGATAGCCAATACGGTTGCAGTGACCATCCCGCCCATTACGCCAGTACCGACGGCGTTCTGCGCGCCACTACCTGCACCGGAGCTGATAACCAGCGGCATTACGCCGAGGATAAAGGCTAACGATGTCATCAGAATCGGACGTAAACGCATACGAACCGCGTCCAGAGTTGCTTCTACCAGACCTTTACCTTCTTTATCCATCAAGTCTTTGGCGAATTCGACGATCAATATCGCGTTCTTCGCCGACAACCCAATGGTTGTGAGCAGGCCCACCTGGAAGTAAACGTCGTTGGTCAAACCACGGAACGTTGCCGCCAGCAGCGCACCGATAACCCCCAGCGGAACGACCAGCATAACGGAGAATGGAATTGACCAGCTCTCGTACAATGCCGCCAGACACAGGAAGACGACGATCAGTGAAATCGCATACAGGGCAGGTGCCTGGTTACCGGACAGTCGTTCCTGGTAGGACATGCCTGTCCAGTCATAGCCGATACCGGATGGCAGTTTGCTGGCCAGTTGCTCCATCATTGCCATCGCTTCACCGGTACTTTTACCCGGTGCGGCCTGGCCTAAGATTTCCATGGACGGCAGACCGTTATAGCGTTCCAGACGCGGTGAACCATATTCCCAACGCGAGGAAGAGAAAGCAGAGAACGGCACCATTTGTCCATCGCTACCACGGACATACCAGTTTCCAATATCTTCCGGCAACATACGGTATTTGGCTTCAGACATGACGTAAACTTTCTTCACACGACCACGGTCGATGAAGTCGTTCACGTAGCTTCCGCCCCATGCAGCGCCCAGCGTTGTATTAATGTCACTAATGGAAACACCCAGAGCCTGCGCTTTTTCCTGATCGATATCGATCTTGAATTGCGGAGTATCTTCCAGACCGTTAGGACGTACGCCCACTAACAGATCAGGATGTTTCGCGACTTCACCAAACAGTTGGTTACGCGCCTGAGTCAATTTTTCATGGCCCAGACCGGCCTGGTCAATCAACTGGAAGTCGAAACCAGTCGCGGTGCCCAGTTCTACGATTGCTGGCAGGTTAAAGGCGAATACCATGGCGTCTTTAATCTGCGAGAACGCCCCCATCGCACGCTGAGTAATCGCTTCTACCTTGTTCTCTTCACCTGGACGTTCACTCCAGTCTTTCAGAGAGACGAATGCGATACCGGTGTTCTGACCACGACCAGCAAAGCCGAAGCCGTTAACCGCAAACACCGATTCAACGTTCGCTTTTTCTTTGGTCAGGTAGTAATCCGTCACTTCGTCCAGCACTTTCTGGGTACGCTCTTGCGTTGCACCTGCTGGCAGCTGAGCCATCGTCAGGAATACACCCTGGTCTTCATCTGGCAGGAAGGAGCTTGGCAGGCGAACAAACAGATAGGCCATGCCGACGACGATGATCAGATACAGCGCCAGGTAACGACCGGTGCTGCGCAGAATACCGCCTACGCTATCGGTGTAGTGGTGCGTGCTCTTATCGAACATGCGGTTGAACCAACCGAAGAAGCCCGTTTTACCTTCACCGTGATCGCCTTTAGCAATCGGTTTAAGCATTGTTGCACACAGGGCAGGGGTCAGAATCAACGCCACCAGTACAGACAACGCCATTGCGGAAACAATGGTGATGGAGAACTGACGGTAAATCGCACCGGTAGACCCCCCGAAGAAGGCCATTGGGATAAATACCGCTGACAATACCATCGCGATACCCACCAATGCGCCCTGAATCTGGCCCATTGATTTACGCGTTGCTTCTTTCGGTGGTAGCCCTTCTTCAGCCATGACACGTTCAACGTTCTCGACCACCACGATGGCGTCATCCACCAACAGGCCGATGGCGAGCACCATCCCGAACATCGTTAGCGTGTTTATCGAGAAGCCGAAAATCGCCAGCACAGCAAAAGTACCCAACAACACGACCGGGACGGCGATGGTCGGAATCAGCGTCGCGCGGAAGTTCTGCAGGAACAGATACATAACCAGGAACACGAGGATGATTGCTTCCGCCAGCGTCTTCACGACTTCGTGAATAGAGATTTTCACGAACGGTGTTGTGTCATACGGATAAACAATTTTCAGGCCTGATGGGAAGAACGGTTCCATCTTCACCAGTTCAGCACGGATAGCCGCTGCGGTATCCAGGGCGTTCGCACCGGTAGCCAGTTTGATACCCAGACCAGACGCAGGCTTGCCGTTGAACTTCGCAATGATGTCGTAGTTTTCACCACCCAGCTCAATCTTCGCTACATCGCGCAGACGAACCTGGGAGCCATCCTGGTTCACTTTCAGCAGAATTTTGCCGAATTCGTCGGTGGAGGTCAGACGCGTCTGAGCAATGATAGAGGCGTTCAGTTGCTGGCCTTTCACGGGTGGCGTACCACCAAGCTGACCGGCTGCAACCTGGGCGTTCTGCGCTTTAATCGCGGAAATTACATCAACCGGCGTAAGCTGGTATTTGTTCAGTTCGGTTGGGTCCATCCAGATACGCATCGCGTACTGTGAACCGAATAGCTGCACGTCACCGACGCCTGAAGTACGGCTGATGGTGTCTTTCATGTTAGCGGCGACGTAATCCGAGATATCTTCCTGCGTCATTGTGCCATCGGTGTTGATAACACCAACAACCATCAGGAAGCTACTGGATGATTTCTCAACGCTAACCCCTTGCTGCTGTACTTCCTGAGGCAGTAACGGCATGGCCAGCTGCAGTTTGTTCTGCACCTGTACCTGCGCGATATCCGCATCAGTACCGGACTGGAAGGTTAAGGTGATCTGCACGGTACCCGTGGAGTCACTGTTTGAGGACATGTACATCAGGTTATCGATACCGTTCATATTCTGTTCGATAACCTGCGTAACAGTATCCTGTACTGTTTTGGCATCAGCGCCAGGGTAGGTCGCGGAGATCGTCACTGCCGGAGGTGCAATAGTCGGATATTGCGCTACCGGCAATTTGAGGATCGCGAGCCCCCCTGCCAACATGATGATAATGGCGATCACCCACGCAAATATGGGGCGATCGATAAAGAAATTAGGCATGTCTTAACGGCTCCTGTTTAAGTTAAGACTTGGACTGTTCAGGCTGGCTACCGCTTGCGGCTGGCTGGTTATTATCCGCGGTGACTTCCTGCGCTTTAACCTGAGCGCCAGGACGAACTTTCTGCAGCCCACTTACAATCACACGGTCGCCCGGCTTAAGTCCTTCAGTGACTAACCATTTGTCGCCAATTGCTTGTGCTGCCACAATTTGACGCGTTTCAACTTTGTCATCAGCACCGATAACCAATGCACTGGCATCACCACGCGGTGTGCGAGTAACGCCTTGCTGTGGAACCAGTAACGCCGTTGGGTTTGTCCCTTCTTCCAGACGCGCACGGACGAACATACCCGGCAGTAAGGTGTGATCCGGGTTCGGGAAGATTGCGCGTAACGTAATTGATCCAGTGGTTTGATCAACCGTCACATCCGAAAACTCCAGCGTACCGGACTGCGGGAATTTAATACCGTCGCTGGTGACCAGTTCAACTTTCGCTTTACCGTTCTCTTGCTTCAGCGTGCCATTGGCCAGCTCTTGTTTCAGGCGCAGGAAATCGTTACTTGACTGTGTCACATCGACATAGATGGGATCCAATTGCTGAACAGTCGCCAGAGCGGTCGCCTGACCATTTTGTACCAGTGCGCCTTCAGTAACGGATGACTTACCAATGCGGCCGCTGATTGGCGACGTGACTTTGGTATAGGCCAGATTGATACGAGCGGTTTCTACCGCGGCTTTCGCAGCGACAACAGCAGCGTTCGCCTGTTGTGCATCTGCCTGCGCGCTATCGTAGTCCTGTTGACTGATGTACTTCGTACCCAACAGTTTCTGATAACGTTTAACCGTCAGCTGAGCGATATTTGCCGCTGCTTGTGCTTTGGCCAGATCGCCTTTCGCACTTTCGTACGCGGCCTGGTAAGTAGCAGGATCAATCTGATAGAGAGACACACCCGCTTCAATGTCGCCGCCTTCGGTAAAGTTACGCTTCAGGATAATACCGCTGACCTGAGGGCGAACTTCCGCAATGCGAAAAGCACTGGTGCGACCTGGGAGTTCAGTTGTGATCTGTAGAGGTTCAGTTTTGAGCGTCACAACTCCAACTTCTGGCATCTGCTGGCCCCCTTGTTGGGCCTGTTTGTCGTCACATCCTGTTAGCGCTAAGCTGCCTGAGAGCATCAGAACGACTGCCAGAGGCGTTAACCCTCTGTTTTTGTTCATATGTAAACCTCGAGTGTCCGATTTCAAATTGATCAATGGCTTAAAGCCCATAAACCCATTGCTGCGTTTATATTATCGTCGTGCTATGGTACATACATTCACAAATGTATGTAAATCTAACGCCTGTAAATTCACTGACATATGGCACGAAAAACCAAACAACAAGCACAGGAAACACGGCAGCACATTCTGGATGTTGCTCTGCGTTTGTTTTCGCAGCAAGGGGTATCATCCACCTCGCTTGCGGAGATCGCAAAAGCCGCTGGTGTAACTCGCGGTGCTATCTATTGGCATTTCAAAAACAAGTCGGATTTATTCAGTGAAATCTGGGAGCTAGCAAAACCTAACATTGATGAGTTAGAAACTGAGTATCAGGCAAAATTCCCCGACGATCCACTATCAGTATTAAGAGAAATATTAGTTTACGTTCTTGAAGCGACCGTGACTGAAGAACGCCGACGTTTATTGATGGAGATTATATTCCACAAATGCGAATTTGTCGGGGAAATAGCAACAGTTCAACTGGTTCAACGCAGCCTGTGTCTTGAAAACTATGACCGTATCGAACAAACGCTGCGACACTGTATGGCTGCAAACATGTTGCCGGAGAATCTGAATACGCGCCGTGTGGCAGTACTACTGCGTAGTTATATCTCCGGGATCATTGAGAACTGGTTATTCGCGCCCGAATCGTTTGATTTGCGAAAAGAGGCGCGCGACTACGTTGCAGTGCTACTGGAGATGTGTCTGCTTTGTCCGACACTGCGTGTGAAGGTCGCAGAGACGAGCTAACTGTCAGACCCAATACCAGGAATCCTCCTGGAGGGTTTCCCTCCTGCTATTCTGTCCGCCACAGCCGTGATATTCTTGCCGCTTGACTATTTTCGGTCACTTTCCCGGTTCAGAAACGTTCATTCTCATGACTATGTTGCAGCTCTATAAACGTTCACAGCATCTTATTGCTATAAGCATTCTTTTCTTCATTCTATTGCTGTCCAGCCAGTCATCAGCATTTGCGCGAGCGCAACAGAATGGTGAACTGCCGACAAAAGTGGATATTCAGAGCCAGTTGGATGCGCTGAATAAACAAAAAGATCTTTCCGCGCAGGACAAACTGGTTCAGCAGGATCTTATCGATACTATCGCCACGCTGGATAAAATAGATCGCGTAAAAGATGAGACCGTACAGCTTCGTCAGAAAGTGGCTCAGGCGCCGGAGAAAATGCGCCAGGCAACGGATGCGTTGAATTCACTCAGCGATGTCGATAATGACGATGAAACGCGGAAAACGCTAAGTACGCTCTCCCTGCGCCAGCTTGAATCTCGTGTCGCACAGGTGCTGGACGATCTGCAAAGCGCGCAAAACGACCTTGCAGCCTACAACAGTCAGTTGGTTTCGCTGCAAACGCAGCCAGAGCGCGTGCAAAATGCGATGTACACCGCATCACAGCAAATGCAGCAAATCCGTAATCGCCTGGATGGGACTAATGTGGGTGAGGCGGCATTACGCCCCAGCCAACAGGTGTTGCTGCAGGCGCAGCAAGCGTTGCTGAGCGCGCAGATCGATCAACAGCGTAAGAGTCTGGAAGGCAACACGGTTTTGCAGGATACCTTGCAGAAACAACGTGATTATGTAACGGCGAATACGAATCGTCTCGAACATCAGCTTCAGTTGCTGCAAGAAGCGGTGAACAGCAAACGTCTGACGCTAACCGAAAAGACGGCGCAGGAAGCGGTAACACCAGACGAAGCGGCCCGTATCCAGACCAACCCGCTAGTTAAACAAGAACTTGATATTAACCATCAGCTCAGCCAGCGTCTGATATCTGCCACCGAAAACGGCAACACGCTGATGCAGCAAAACATTAAAGTCAAAAACTGGCTTGATCGTGCGTTGCAATCTGAACGCAATATTAAAGAACAAATCGCCGTGCTGAAAGGCAGCCTGCTGTTGTCACGCATTCTGTACCAGCAACAGCAAACGCTGCCGTCGGCAGATGAACTTGCCGACATGACCAACCGTATTGCCGACTTACGTCTGGAACAATTCGAGGTCAACCAGCAGCGTGATGCGCTATTCCAGAATGATGCGTTTGTCGCCAAGCTAGAAGAAGGGCACAGCAATGAAGTGAATGGCGAAGTCCATGATGCCCTGCTGCAGGTTGTGGATATGCGTCGTGAACTGTTGGATCAACTGAATAAGCAGTTGGGTAACCAATTGATGATGGCCATTAACCTGCAAATTAATCAACAGCAGTTAATGAGCGTATCGAAAAACCTGAAAGGGATCCTCACGCAGCAAATCTTCTGGGTAAACAGTAACCGCCCGATGGACTGGGACTGGATCAAGGCGTTCCCACAAACGCTTAAAGACCAGTTTAAGTCGATGAAAATTACCGTGAACTGGGAAAAAGCCTGGCCGGCGGTATTCATTGCGTTCCTGGCCGGTCTGCCGTTGCTGCTTATTGCCGGGCTCATCCGCTGGCGTCTGAAATGGCTGAAAGAGTATCAGGCAAAACTCGCCGCGGCGGTGGGGAACTTGCGTAATGACAGCCAGCTCAATACGCCAAAAGCGATACTGATTGATTTGATCAGAGCCTTACCCGCATGTCTGATTATTCTCGCTGTAGGCTTGATTCTGCTGACGATGCAATTAAACGTTAGCGATCTGCTGTGGGCATTCAGTAAGAAGATGACCGTTTTCTGGCTGGTGTTCGGTCTGTGCTGGAAGGTATTGGAAAAAGATGGCGTGGCGATACGTCATTTTGGCATGCCAGCGAAACAGACCAGCCACTGGCGTCGCCAGATTGTGCGTATTAGCCTTGCGCTGTTGCCGCTTAACTTCTGGTCAGTTATTGCTGAACTGTCGCCGCTGAATCTGATGGATGATGTGTTAGGGCAAGTCGTTATTTTCCTTAACCTGCTGCTGATCGCCTTCCTGGTGTGGCCAATGTGCCGTGAAAGCTGGCGTGACAAAGAGTCGCACGGTCTGCGTCTGGTCACTATCACCGTGCTGTCCATTATTCCGGTTGCGTTGATGGTGCTGACGGCGACGGGTTATTTCTATACCACGCTGCGCCTGTCCGGTCGTTGGATTGAAACGGTTTATCTGGTTATTGTCTGGAACCTGCTATACCAGACGGTGCTGCGTGGGTTGAGCGTGGCGGCACGCCGTATCGCCTGGCGTCGCGCGTTAGCGCGTCGCCAGAATCTGGTGAAAGAAGGGGCCGAAGGCGCAGAACCGCAGGAAGAACCGACCATAGCGCTGGAACAGGTAAACCAGCAAACGCTGCGTATTACGATGCTGTTGATGGTGGCTCTGTTTGGTGTTCTGTTCTGGGCAATTTGGTCCGATCTGATCACTGTGTTTAGTTATCTCGACAGCATTACGCTTTGGCATTACAACGGTACTGAAGCGGGAGCTGCAGTGGTGAAAGATGTCACTATGGGCAGTTTGCTGTTTGCCATAATTGCCTCGATGGTGGCGTGGGCGCTGATCCGCAACTTACCGGGTCTGCTCGAAGTGCTGGTGCTGTCGCGACTCAAAATGCGCCAGGGCGCATCGTATGCCATCACCACGATCCTCAATTACGCGATTATCGCTATCGGCGCAATGACCGTCTTCGGATCGCTCGGCGTATCGTGGGACAAACTCCAGTGGCTGGCAGCGGCCCTGTCGGTTGGTCTGGGTTTTGGCTTACAGGAAATCTTCGGTAACTTCGTCTCGGGCCTGATTATTCTGTTTGAACGTCCGGTACGTATTGGCGATACGGTTACCATTGGTACGTTCTCCGGTACGGTCAGCAAGATCCGTATTCGTGCAACAACGATTACCGATTTCGATCGCAAAGAGGTCATTATCCCGAATAAGGCGTTTGTGACGGAACGTCTGATCAACTGGTCACTGTCTGATACCACCACACGTTTGGTTATTCGTATTGGTGTGGCTTATGGTTCAGATCTGGATAAAGTGAAGAAAGTGCTGCTGCAGGCGGCAACAGAACATCCGAAAGTGATGCACGATCCGGAGCCGGCAGTGTTCTTTACTGCTTTCGGTGCCAGCACGCTGGATCATGAACTGCGTTTATATGTTCGCGAACTGCGGGATCGCAGCCACACGGTCGATGAACTGAACCGCGCGGTTGATCGTTTATGTCGTGAAAACAATATTGATATCGCCTTTAACCAACTCGAAGTGCACTTGCATAATGCCAAAGGTGACACAGTGACAGAGGTTAAGCGTGACATCATCAAAGGCGACGATCCGACGCCTTCTGTAGGTTAAGTTGCAATCAGGGCGGCAAATAGCCGCCCTGATTGCATTTAGTGCGACAGCGCGACCAGTTCTTCCTGCGTCAGGCCCGTAAGGTGCATAATCAAATCCAGTTCCAGACCGCGGGCGAGCATTTTTTGTGCGATATTACGTGCTTCAACCTGCCGACCTTCTTCTAACCCTTTTTCCAGACCTTGCTGCATGCCTTCTGCTCTGCCTTTTTCTTCCAACCATTCGGCAATTGTCATCAACTGTTCCTTGTACTGTGGCGCACTCTGCGCCAGTTGGCGGACAAGTACGCCGGGTTCCGTGGTATTTCCTGCTTTAAGCATGTAATTAATCAAAACGTCGATTTGATATTCTGTCAGATGCTCTTGCGTTAATAGCGTAATGAGTTGATCTAATAATTCGCTCAGATCCCGTCGACGAATATGTTTTTGCAGGAGTTCCAGCATCGCTACCCGTTGATGCTGCAAGATCTGATTATCTGGCATTACAGTCAGGTCTACCAGTGCAAATTCATTGCCGTAAAGTGCTTTCGCAAGCTTTGGCTCGCTAAACAGGTGATGCCAGTTAAGGGTATAAGGCCACGGACTTTCCATGCCATGGTAAAACAAGACAGGGACAACCAGAGGTAACGTTTTATGCCCGGCGTTAAGGTGATGCTGCATGGCGGCAATAGCGTAGCGCATCAGGCGAAAGGCCATGAATTTATCGGGTTTGCTCTGATGTTCAATCAGCGCGTAAACATAGCCGGGTCCATGTTTTGTTTGCAGGGAATAGAGGATATCTGAATAGCAGGTGCGTAAATCGTCCTCAATAAAGCTGCCTGATTCCAGCGTTAATGTCTCCATATCGCATATATTGAGAAATGCTTCAGGCAAATGGATTTGCAAAAAATCTCGGGCGACCTCTTTTTGCGTTAGCATTTGCCGAAAGACCGCATCGTGCGGTGTCGTGGGGAGTCGTTCCATGATCGGTCCGTTATTGTCGTGATGTTGCGACGACTCTGGCACCGAAGCCAATGGCAGACCAGAGAGCAATTAATCAGTTTGCGAGGCGTCTTCCGCAGTTTTAAGTTTGTTTTCATAATCACGCATAACGATCTCCAGCGCGCGTAGCACCGTGCGCGCTGGTAGCTGATTCTCTTCAAGCAAAACAATCAAATCGACGGCCAATTTGACCTCGTCCGGGGCGTTTTCAAGGGACATACATTCTCCGGTGATTAGCGGGTTAAACGCGCCAGCACGTTTTCAATCCTTGCCAGCGCATGACGGCAGCGTGCCAGTCGTGCTTCGAACGCCTCGACTTCTCGGTGCAGCTTTTGCTGCTCCTCAAACCCCGAGGCCTGAGCCAATTGCTCTTTACGTTTACGTGTCATCTCAACCAGACGCCGTTCAAATTCCTGATGCTGAACGCGTTTACGTTGCCAGCGGGCAAGACCCGGCGAGGCGCTGTCCCACTCTCTCAGTGACCAGGTGGCAGATTCGCGTGAAATCGCTTCTAACTGTGAGGCGAGATGTTCCGCAAGCCAGGCAATTTGCGGCAATTGTTGCTGCTCAACGGCACGACGCAGGGCGGCAAGATTATCGCCAGCTTCATCCAGACAAGCCTGCAACAGCGTGCTGCGAGTACGAAAAAGATGACGATCGAAACGGGCGCTGAGCGTTGCGTGATGCGCCAGGGGGGCACATTGCTGGCGCAGGCTATTGAGTTGACTTTCGAGCTTCTGTAGTAGCATGACGGTTTTCACGACAACACTCCGATGAAAATGAGAACTGTTATGCTAAAGTAGCGATTCTCTGTGTTAAGTACTCATATTATGCAACGCATTATTCTAATCATCATTGGCTGGGTAGCGGTAGTGTTAGGCACGCTGGGCATTGTATTGCCACTGTTGCCTACCACGCCATTTATCCTGCTGGCCGCCTGGTGTTTTGCTCGTTCATCGCCTCGCTTTCACGCCTGGCTGCTTTATCGTTCGTGGTTTGGCGGTTATTTGCGCCACTGGCAAAAACACCGCGCGATGCCGCCGGGAGCCAAACCTCGCGCTATTTTGTTGATCGTGCTGACCTTTAGCGTTTCGTTGTGGTTCGTTAATATGTTGTGGGTTCGCGTGCTGCTGCTGGTGATTCTCACCTGTTTGCTGATTTTTATGTGGCGAATCCCGGTGGTTGATGAAAAGCAACAAAAGCACTGAAGCACAATAATCGCTGTTGCAATTGTCTCTCACAGCCAGTAAATTCAACCGTTTTCGAGCACAGGCGCAGGTGGTCAAAGGTTAAGCAAATGTAACCCTGGCCCTTAATATAGACACAAAATCATTCAAGATACGTCGAGGCGGCAACTGAATGAATCCCCGGAGCTTACATCAGTAAGTGACTGGGATGAATGAAGGCAGCCAACAAAGAGGTAGCTTGAAGGATGAAGTGTATAGTGCGCCGTGAAGTAATACTGTATTAATCAGGCACAAACTTATGACCGCGACTGCACAGCAGCTTGAGTTTCTCAAAAATAGCATCAAAAGCATCCACGACTACCCGAAGCCGGGCATTCTTTTCCGTGATGTCACCAGTTTGCTGGAAGACCCGAAAGCGTACGCGCTCAGCATCGAATTGCTGGTTGAACGTTACAAAAATGCCGGTATTACCAAAGTGGTCGGTACTGAAGCGCGTGGCTTCCTGTTTGGCGCACCGGTCGCGTTGGGCCTGGGCGTCGGGTTTGTTCCCGTGCGTAAACCGCGTAAGCTTCCGCGTGAAGTCATTGCTGAGAGCTACGAGCTGGAATACGGCACCGATCAGCTGGAAATCCATGTTGATGCCATCAAACCAGGCGATAAAGTTCTGGTCGTTGACGACCTGCTGGCAACCGGTGGCACGATTGAAGCGACCGTGAAGCTGATCCGTCGTCTGGGCGGCGAAGTGACTGATGCTGCTTTTATCATTAATCTGTTTGATCTGGGCGGCGAACAACGCCTGGAAAAACAGGGGCTGACTTGTTACAGCCTGGTCCCATTCCCGGGCCACTAAGTTCGGACTCTCTTTTTTGCCATTTTGGCTCCGGTCAGTGCTCAACATCCTCACGTACTGCGTGTACGTTCCGGTTTCTGCGCGCTGCCCGAAACCAAACTGGCTGTAACGATAGCGCCCGAATATAACGTGTCAACCTCGCCGTCGGTGCGAGGTTGTGTTAGCATTACCCCCTTGTGAATCCACCCTCCAGCCTTTCAGAGCCTGCCAATGAGTTATCAGGTCTTAGCCCGAAAATGGCGCCCACAAACCTTTGCTGACGTCGTCGGCCAGGAACATGTGCTGACGGCACTGGCGAACGGCTTGTCGTTAGGGCGTATTCATCATGCATATCTTTTTTCCGGCACTCGTGGCGTCGGAAAAACCTCTATCGCCCGTTTGTTGGCGAAGGGACTAAACTGTGAAACCGGCATCACGGCTACGCCTTGTGGTGTATGTGATAACTGCCGCGAAATCGAGCAGGGGCGTTTTGTCGATCTGATTGAGATCGATGCTGCGTCGCGCACCAAAGTTGAAGACACCCGCGATCTGCTGGATAACGTCCAGTATGCGCCAGCGCGTGGTCGCTTTAAGGTCTATCTGATCGACGAAGTGCACATGCTGTCGCGCCACAGTTTTAACGCTTTACTGAAAACGCTCGAAGAGCCGCCTGCGCACGTCAAATTCCTGCTGGCGACCACCGATCCGCAAAAACTGCCTGTGACTATCCTGTCACGTTGTTTGCAATTCCACCTTAAGGCGTTGGATGTTGAGCAGATTCGTCATCAGCTTGAACATATCCTCAATGAAGAGCATATCGTTCATGAGCCTCGTGCGCTGCAGTTGCTGGCCCGTGCAGCGGATGGCAGCCTGCGTGATGCGCTGAGTCTGACCGATCAGGCGATTGCCAGCGGCGATGGACAGGTCTCTACCCAGGCGGTGAGCACTATGCTCGGTACGCTGGATGACGATCAGGCGCTGTCGCTCGTTGAGGCGGTTGTTGCTGCGGATGGTGAGCGCGTCATGACGCTGCTGCATGATGCCGCCGCGCGCGGCATTGAATGGGAAGCGTTGTTGGTTGAGATGTCGGCCTTGCTGCATCGTATTGCGATGGTACAGCTTTCACCCGCCGCGCTTGGCAGTGATATGGCCGCAATTGAGCAGCGTTTACGCGAACTGGCGCGGACTGTACCACCGACCGATGTGCAGCTTTACTACCAGACGTTGTTAATTGGGCGCAAAGAATTACCGTATGCGCCAGACCGACGTATGGGGGTAGAAATGACGCTGCTGCGTGCACTGGCTTTTCATCCGCGCCAGCCGCTTCCGGAGCCTGAAGTACCGCGACAGTCGTTTGCTCCGGCTGCCCCCACCGCGGTGCTGACCCCGACGCAGGTCCCACCGCAACAGTCTGCACCGGTGCATCATGATGTGCCGTTATCTGACGCCACCAGCCAGGTACTGGCGGCACGTAGTCAGCTGCAGCGCGCTCAGGGAGCGACCAAACCAAAAAAGAGTGAACCGGCAGCCGCTTCCCGCGCGCGGCCGGTGAATAATGCTGCGCTGGAAAGACTGGCTTCGGTGTCTGAACGTGTTCAGGCCCGCCCTGCGGTCTCTGCGCTGGAAAACGCGCCGGCGAAAAAAGAAGCCTACCGCTGGAAAGCGACCAATCCAGTTGCAGAAGTCAAAGAAGTCGTCGCCACGCCGAAAGCGCTGAAAAAAGCGCTGGAACACGAAAAAACGCCAGAGCTGGCCGCAAAGCTTGCGGCTGAAGCCATTGAGCGCGATCCCTGGGCTGCGCAGGTGAGCCAGCTTTCGTTGCCCAAACTGGTGGAGCAGGTAGCGCTGAATGCCTGGAAAGAAGAAAATGGCAATGTGGTTTGCCTGCATCTGCGTTCTACGCAGCGCCATCTTAATTCCAGCGGCGCGCAGCAAAAACTGGCTGAAGCATTGAGTACCTTAACGGGGTCAACAGTTGAATTGACCATCGTTGAAGATGATAATCCTGCGGTGCGTACGCCGCTGGAATGGCGTCAGGCCATTTACGAAGAGAAACTCGCGCAGGCGCGTGAGTCGATTATTGCGGATAATAACATTCAGACGCTGCGCCGTTTTTTCGACGCGGACCTGGACGAAGAGAGTATTCGCCCCATTTGATCGTGAGCCTAATGGTTTGACGGTCGTCATCCCTTAACGTGATTGAGAGAGAAGCCTATGTTTGGTAAAGGCGGTCTGGGTAACCTGATGAAACAGGCCCAGCAGATGCAAGAAAAAATGCAGCAGATGCAAGAAGAAGTCGCCAAGCTGGAAGTCACCGGAGAATCTGGCGCAGGTCTGGTAAAAGTGACCATCAACGGTGCGCATAACTGCCGTCGCGTGGAAATCGATCCAAGCCTGCTGGAAGACGACAAAGAGATGCTGGAAGATCTGGTTGCTGCAGCATTCAACGATGCGGCACGTCGCATTGAAGAAACGCAGAAAGAGAAAATGGCCTCCGTTTCCTCCGGTATGCAGTTGCCACCTGGCTTTAAGATGCCGTTCTGATGCAAACCAGCCCGCTGTTAACTCAGCTGATGGAAGCATTGCGCTGTCTGCCGGGCGTTGGCCCGAAGTCGGCGCAGCGCATGGCGTTCACGCTCCTGCAGCGCGATCGCAGCGGCGGGATGCGTCTGGCGCAGGCGTTAACGAAAGCGATGTCGGAAATCGGCCACTGTGCCGATTGCCGCACCTTCACGGAGCAAGACGTCTGCAACATCTGTTCAAACCCGCGTCGCCAGGAAAATGGTCAGATTTGTGTGGTGGAGAGTCCTGCGGACATCTATGCCATTGAGCAAACCGGGCAGTTTTCCGGACGTTACTTTGTGCTGATGGGACACCTGTCGCCGCTGGATGGCATCGGGCCTGATGATATCGGGCTCGATCGTCTGGAGCAGCGACTGGCGTCTGAACACATCAACGAACTGATCCTGGCGACCAATCCCACGGTCGAAGGAGAGGCAACCGCCAACTATATTGCTGAGCTTTGTATGCAATATGGCGTTGAAGCCAGCCGTATCGCTCATGGCGTACCGGTAGGCGGCGAGCTGGAAATGGTCGACGGTACGACACTGTCGCACTCTCTGGCAGGACGACACAAGATTAAATTCTGAACAAACGGAGGCCGCGACGGCGGCTTCCGCTTGAAATCCTTCCCGCTTGTCCCCATTTCACCCTCAACGTGTTTTTACCATTAAAAATGGCATTGTTGAGGTAGATCTACATGAAAGGACAAGAAACTCGTGGTTTTCAGTCAGAAGTAAAACAGCTTCTGCACCTGATGATCCATTCTCTGTATTCCAATAAAGAAATCTTCCTGCGTGAGCTTATCTCTAACGCCTCGGATGCGGCAGACAAGCTGCGTTTCCGCGCCCTGTCTAATCCGGACCTGTATGAAGGTGATGGTGAGCTGCGTGTGCGTGTTTCCTTCGATAAAGATAAGCGTACGTTGACCATTGCTGATAACGGCGTGGGGATGAACCGTGATGACGTTATCGATCATCTGGGGACCATTGCGAAATCCGGTACCAAATCTTTCCTCGAATCCATGGGCTCCGATCAGGCAAAAGACAGCCAGTTGATCGGCCAGTTCGGGGTAGGCTTCTATTCCGCGTTTATTGTGGCGGATAAAGTCACTGTGCGTACCCGTGCTGCGGGTGATAAGCCTGAAAACGGTGTGTTCTGGGAATCTGCGGGCGAAGGTGAATACACCGTTGCCGACATTACCAAAGAAGACCGCGGTACCGAAATCACTCTGCACCTGCGTGAAGGGGAAGACGAGTTCCTGGATGACTGGCGCGTGCGTTCCATCATCAGCAAATATTCCGATCATATCGCGCTGCCGGTAGAGATTGAAAAACAGGAAGAAAAAGACGGTGAAACCGTTGTTTCCTGGGAGAAAATCAACAAGGCACAGGCGCTGTGGACGCGTAACAAGTCAGAAATCAAAGACGACGAATACAACGAATTCTACAAGCATATCGCGCATGACTTCACCGATCCGCTGACCTGGAGCCACAACCGTGTGGAAGGTAAGCAGGAATACACCAGCCTGCTGTACATTCCGTCACAGGCCCCGTGGGATATGTGGAACCGCGATCACAAGCATGGTCTGAAACTGTACGTTCAACGTGTATTCATCATGGATGACGCTGAGCAGTTCATGCCGAACTATCTGCGCTTTGTGCGCGGTCTGATAGATTCCAACGATCTGCCGCTGAACGTGTCTCGTGAGATCCTGCAGGACAGCACCGTCACCCGTAATCTGCGTAGCGCACTGACCAAACGTGTATTGCAGATGCTGGAAAAACTGGCAAAAGATGACGCTGAAAAATACCAGACCTTCTGGAAACAGTTTGGCCTGGTACTGAAAGAAGGGCCGGCGGAAGATCACGCTAACCAGGAAACCATCGCTAAGCTGATGCGCTTCGCATCCACACACACAGATTCTTCCGCACAGACCGTGTCGCTGGAAGACTATGTCTCACGGATGAAAGAAGGGCAGGAGAAGATCTACTACATTACTGCAGACAGCTATGCGGCGGCGAAGAGCAGCCCGCACCTCGAACTGCTGCGTAAGAAAGGCATCGAAGTCCTGCTGCTTTCTGACCGCATCGATGAGTGGATGATGAACTACCTGACTGAATTCGACGGTAAGGCGTTCCAGTCTGTCGCTAAAGCTGACGAGTCTATCGACAAGCTGGCAGACGAAGTTGATGAATCGGCAAAAGAAGCGGAAAAAGCGCTGACGCCGTTTGTTGAACGCGTGAAAACCCTGCTGGGCGACCGTGTGAAAGAAGTGCGTCTGACGCACCGTCTAACCGATACGCCAGCGATTGTCACCACTGACGCAGACGAAATGAGTACCCAGATGGCGAAGCTGTTTGCCGCTGCGGGCCAGGCTGTGCCGGAAGTGAAATATATCTTTGAACTGAACCCAGACCACGTGTTGGTAAAACGCACGGCGGATACTCAGGACGAAGCGCAGTTTAAAGAGTGGGTCGAATTGCTGCTGGATCAGGCGTTGTTTGCTGAGCGCGGTACGCTGGAAGACCCTAACCAGTTCATCCGTCGAATGAACCAGTTGCTGGTATCCTGATAGCGGTTGCGTTACGTGATGCCGGATGGCGCTAACGCTTATCCGGCCTACAAAATCTCGTATACCGTAGGCCGGATAAGGTGTTTACACCGCTATCCGGCATTTTCTCTTCTTATTTTCAATTTTCCCGCCGTTAACCGTTTCAGCGTCAGGCGTCTTTCTTGAGCCAATTGCGTGATGGTGGTATCGTTTAGCGCTTTTTAAAAAATATCGACAACCTTTAAGGGGATTTTCGTAATGCGTATCATTCTGCTTGGCGCTCCGGGCGCGGGTAAAGGAACTCAGGCTCAGTTCATCATGGAGAAATATGGTATTCCGCAAATCTCCACCGGTGATATGCTGCGTGCCGCCGTGAAATCTGGCTCCGAGCTGGGCAAACAAGCGAAAGACATCATGGACGCCGGTAAGCTGGTGACTGATGAGCTGGTGATCGCGCTGGTAAAAGAGCGTATTGCTCAGGAAGACTGCCGTAATGGTTTCCTGCTGGACGGCTTCCCGCGTACTATCCCGCAGGCTGATGCCATGAAAGAAGCGGGCATCAACGTGGACTACGTTCTGGAGTTTGACGTTCCGGATGAGCTGATCGTTGATCGTATCGTTGGTCGTCGCGTACACGCTGCTTCTGGCCGCGTTTACCACATCAAATTCAATCCGCCTAAGGTTGAAGGTAAAGACGACGTGACCGGCGAAGAGCTGACCACCCGTAAAGACGATCAGGAAGAGACCGTACGTAAGCGTCTGGTGGAATACCATCAGATGACTGCTCCGCTGATCGGTTACTACTCTAAAGAAGCGCAGGCGGGTAACACCAAATACGCGAAAGTTGACGGCACTCAGGCCGTTGCTGACGTTCGCGCAGCGCTGGAAAAAATCCTCGGTTAATTTTTTCGCGCTTAATGCCGGATGGCGGTGTATACACCTTATCCGGCCTACGATTTTTTGTAGGCCTGATAAGCGCAGCGCCATCAGGCAAATTCTCGTCTTACCTCTCACAGCAATTAGTTCTTCTTCTCCGCTTTTCCGCTACAATTATCAACAATTTGAATCGATAAGAGGCGGTAATGCGTCAGACGAAAACCGGTATCCTGCTGGCTAATCTCGGCACTCCCGATGCCCCAACCCCTGAAGCTGTTAAACGTTACCTGCGCCAGTTTTTAAGCGATACCCGCGTAGTTGATACATCCCGTCTACTGTGGTGGCCGTTGCTGCGTGGTGTGATTTTACCGTTGCGTGCGCCGCGTGTGGCAAAGCTGTACCAGTCAATCTGGATGGAGGAGGGTTCTCCACTGATGGTTTACAGTCGTGCGCAGCAGCAGGCACTGGCGGAGCGTTTACCCGATACGCCCGTCGCACTGGGAATGAGCTACGGTTCACCTTCGCTGGAAAGTGCGGTTGATGAATTGCTGGCAAGCGGCGTTGACCACATTGTGGTGTTAACGCTGTACCCGCAATACTCCTGTTCGACGGTGGCGGCAGTCTGGGACGAGCTGGCGCGTATCCTGGCGCGTAAGCGCGGTATTCCTGGGGTTTCCTTTATCCGTGATTACGCGGACGACAACAGCTATATTGATGCGCTGGCTAAAAGTGCCCGCGATTCGTTTGCACAGCACGGTGAACCCGATTTACTGCTGCTCTCCTACCACGGCATTCCGCAGCGCTACGCCGATGAAGGCGACGATTACCCGCAGCGCTGCCGTGATACCACTCGTGAACTGGTCTCTGCGCTTGGCCTGGCCCCGGAAAAAGTGATGATGACCTTTCAGTCACGCTTTGGCCGTGAGCCGTGGCTGACGCCATATACTGACGAAACGTTAAAAATGCTGGCGGAGAAAGGGACCGGATATATCCAGGTGATGTGTCCAGGCTTTGCGGCAGATTGCCTCGAAACACTGGAAGAGATTGCGGTGCAAAACCGGGAGATTTTCCTTGAAGCGGGTGGTAAGAAATATGAGTATATTCCGGCGCTGAATGCCGCGCCGGAGCATATTGAAATGATGGTAAAACTGACTGAAGCCTACCGCTAAAGCTGTTGCTTAAAGAAACGCGCGCCATCCTGCAGAGCCTTATCGGCGGTTTTCATCATCCGCGAATAATGCAGGAAGGCGTGCAACATGCCAGGGTACATTTGATACTGACAGGTCTGCTGATGCGCTTGCAGCGTCTGGAAAAGTAATCGGCTGTCATCAATCAACGGATCGAACTCGGCGCTGGCGATAAAGCAGGGCGGCATGTCGTGCGTAAGATCGTTATTAAACAGGCAATAATACGGCGACTCACGATCGTCGACGCTACGCAGATAGGCATTTTCGTACATCTGCAGATCCTCACGTCCTAAACCATCCCACGCTCCGCCCATCAGTCGGCGGCTAAGCGAATCCTGCAGACCGTAAAGCCCGTACCACAACAGTACGCCAATGACCTTACCGCAGGGGATCTGTTTATCACGTAACCACAACGCACTGGCGAGTGCCAGCATGGCACCTGCGGAATCGCCGGCAAAACCAATATGTTTCACATTGAGAGAATAATCGTCGGCGTGGTGATGGAAATATTGGCAGGCGGCGACAATCTCTTCGATGGCCTGCGGGAAGCGCGCTTCTGGCGACAGCGAGTAGTCGATGCCAATGACTGTGCACTGCGTGTAGTGCGCCAGTAGACGCATAATGCGATCGTGCGTATCCAGATTACCGAGAATAAAGCCGCCGCCGTGTAAATAATAGAGCGTGGCCTGGCTGTGAGGCTGCGGTGAATAAATACGTGTGTTAACAGAGCCATAGCGGGTGGAAACCGCACACTCTTGGGTACTCATTTGCGGTGCATCAGCATTCCAGAATTGCCGTTCATGTATGTAGTACTTTCGTTGGGCCACGATATCATCGGCAGCGGGCCAGGGTGGCAGGTCATCGCGATGAAAATTCACCACGACGTTCATTTCATCTGAAATTCTGTCGAGTACGGGGATCTTGTTATCCGGCTTCATAAAACGCTCCTTGTGGACGATGATTTATTGTAGAAACTGAGACCGGATAAACTGCGATCCCGCCGTCCGATATTGAAACTTAGCGCCGCATCGCATGCATATCAGGTAATGTGCTACCATGCATCGCTCAGTTAACCACCCATATAATCGACCATGAAATTTCCCGGTAAACGTAAATCCAAACACTATTTCCCCGTCAGCGCGCGCGATCCGTTGCTGCAACAAATTCAGCCTGAAAATGAGACCAGCGCGGCCTGGGTAGTCGGTATCGACCAAACGCTGGTGGATATTGAAGCCAAAGTGGATGATGATTTTGTAAAACGTTATGGATTAAGCGCCGGGCACTCTCTGGTGATTGAAGATGATGTTGCGGAAGCACTCTACCAGGAGCTGGTACGCGAAAACCTGATCACCCATCAGTTTGCAGGTGGCACCATCGGTAACACCATGCATAACTACTCCGTGCTGGCAGACGACCGCTCGGTGCTGTTGGGTGTGATGTGCAGCAATATCGAAATTGGTAGCTACGCGTATCGCTATTTATGCAACACCTCCAGCCGCACCGATTTGAACTATCTGCAGGGTGTAGATGGCCCGATTGGCCGCTGCTTTACACTGATTGGTGAATCCGGCGAGCGCACATTTGCCATCAGCCCCGGTCACATGAACCAGTTGCGCGCGGAGAGCATCCCTGAATCGGTGATTGCCGGGGCTTCCGCGCTGGTGTTGACCTCCTATCTGGTACGCTGTAAGCCGGGCGAACCGATGCCTGAAGCGACCATGAAGGCGATTGAATTTGCCAAAAAGCACAACGTTCCGGTGGTACTGACATTGGGGACCAAATTCGTTATTGCGGATAACCCACAGTGGTGGCAGGAATTTCTGAAAGAGAATGTCTCTATTCTGGCGATGAACGAAGAAGAAGCTGAAGCGCTGACCGGTGAAAACGATCCGCTGCTGGCGTCAGATAAAGCACTGGATTGGGTAGATTTAGTCTTGTGTACTGCCGGGCCGGTGGGACTGTATATGGCCGGCTTTACTGAAGAAGAGGCGAAACGCAAAACTCAGCATCCGCTGCTGCCAGGCGCTATTGCTGAATTCAACCAGTACGAATTTAGCCGCGCAATGCGCCATAAAGATTGTACGAATCCGCTGCGTGTGTATTCACATATCGCACCATATATGGGCGGGCCTGAAAAAATCATGAACACCAACGGTGCTGGCGACGGTGCATTGGCTGCATTGCTGCATGATATTACCGCGAACAGCTATCACCGCGGCAATGTACCCAACTCCAGCAAGCACAAATATACCTGGCTGACATATTCATCTTTAGCCCAGGTGTGTAAATATGCCAACCGCGTGAGTTATCAGGTGCTGAACCAGCATTCACCGCGTCTGACGCGGGGGTTGCCGGAGCGTGAAGACAGTCTCGAAGAGTCGTACTGGGACCGCTGAGTACTTGCCCGATAGCGCTGCGCTTATCGGGCTTACACCAGTGTGGGAATACGTAGGCCGGATAAGCGTAAGCGCCATCCGGCACGTAACATTAACTGGCCGTAGCAACGTCACCGGCAGGCGGTGTTTCAATCAGTTCCAGCATAGTCCGTGCGATTTCACGTTCACCCATCACCACCTGATTGGCACCACGTTCCGTGATGTACTCAACCTCATCGTCATAGTGAGCCCGGGCGATAATCTCAATCGACGGGCACTTCTGACGCGCACAAGCGACAATCTCACCCGCTTCGTAACCATTTGGAATGGTCAGCAGCAGCCAGCGTGCGCAATCCAGATGCGCCAGATTCATAATTTCTTCGTTAGCCGCATTACCGAGTACGGCACGGATCCCGCGCTCACGCAGTTCATCCACGCGGGTGCGCGATGTTTCAATAACGACCAGCGGGATACCCGCCGCCATCAGCTTTTCACCTAACAGGCTGCCGACACGACCAAAACCGACCAGCAGTGCATGATTACAAATATCAACCGGGATCTGCTTCTCTTCTTCGATAGCCTCTTCCAGTGTCTGCTCTTCCAGTGTTTCGGTTTTGGCGAGATATTTCTCTAATACAGCAAACAGCACCGGGTTGAGCATAATGGAGAGAATTGCACCTGCCAGCACCAGGTTTTGTCCGGCTTGTGGTAACAGGTTCAGTGCCATACCAAGGCCCGCCAGGATAAAGGCAAACTCACCAATCTGCGCCAGGCTGGTAGCAATGGTGAGCGCTGTACGCTGAGAGTGACCAAACAGGCGTACCAGGAAGTAGGCAGCGACGGATTTACCGAAGATAATAATCGCCAGAGTACCCAGCACGGCCAGTGGCTGCTGGATCAGGACTAACGGATCAAACAGCATACCGACGGAAACAAAGAACAGTACGGCGAAAGCATCGCGTAGCGGTAGGGTATCGTGCGCCGCTCGGTGGCTCAATTCTGACTCGTTCAGCACCATACCGGCAAAGAACGCACCCAGTGCAAAGGAAACATCGAACAGCTCCACCGCGCCAAAGGCGATACCCAGCGCTAACGCCAGCACCGACAGGGTAAACAGTTCGCGGGAACCTGTAGCGGCGCTGCGGGCCATAATCCACGGTACCAGCCGGCGACCAACCAGCATCATAATGGCGATAAATGCCACGACCTTACCGATGGTAATGCCCATATCCACGGCCAGCGAAGTAAAGCCGACGTTTTCTTTTTCCAGCATTCCGGCGACAGCAGGCAGGAGAACCAGCGTCAGCACCATCATCAAATCTTCGACAATCAGCCAGCCAATCGCGATTTGCCCGCGCTGGCTATCAATGAGCTGCCGTTCTTCAAGCGCACGTAACAGCACCACGGTACTGGCGGTTGAAAGACACAGCCCAAAGACGATACCGACCATCAGCGACCAGCCCATTATTGCTGAAAGCGCCATACCCAGTAGCGTCGCCACGGCAATTTGGGCGATAGCGCCGGGAATGGCGATGGACTTTACCGCCATTAAATCCTTCAAGGAGAAGTGCAGCCCCACGCCGAACATCAGTAGGATAACGCCAAGCTCCGCCAGTTCAGGTGCAAGCTTAGTATCAGCAACAAAACCAGGTGTAAATGGACCGGCCAGAACGCCCGCTAACAGATATCCCACCAGAGGAGAAATACGTAGTTTATTGGCAATCATGCCTAATATAAAAGCGAGCACAAGGCCGCCGACAATGGTGGTGATAAGCGGGGTGGCGTGATGCATTCCGTCTCCTTTGGTTGCTGTGTTAATCCTGAAAACCCAAATTCCGAGTAATAGTTTATGACAATTTTAATGTTTATGTTTATGAATAATTATTGAATTTTGATGAAAATAGGATTTTAAGCGTAAAAAAGCACGGATCGGAAAACTACGGGGGGATGTATGAGGCAAAGGCTGATGGTCACTGTAAGTGATGACGGCCAAAGTTTACTTTTGGCCGTCAGAAAATCAGGCTTTATGTCGGTTATCAGGTAAGAATATGGTCAGTATCCCCAGAAGAGGCAGGAAAGCACATATTTTATAGACCAAATCGATACTGGTATGGTCGGCAATCAGTCCTAACACCGCGGCACCCAAGCCGCCCATGCCGAAGGCAAAACCGAAAAATAGCCCAGAAACCATACCGATACGGCCCGGAAGCAGCTCCTGCGCGTAGACCAGAATGGCAGAAAAGGCCGATGCAAGGATAAAACCAATAATCACGGTTAAAATCCCAGTCCATTCAAGGGTTGCATAGGGCAAAATGAGGGTAAACGGCGCTACGCCGAGGATAGAGCCCCAAATAACGTATTTTCTGCCAATCTTATCACCTAATGGCCCACCAATTACCGTCCCGGCCGCAACGGCAAACAGGAAGGCAAACAGGTGGAACTGAGCATTTTGTACCGATAATCCGAATTTTTGCATCAGATAAAAGGTGTAATAGCTACTGATACTCGCCATATAGAAGTATTTGGAGAAAATCAGCACCAGCAGAATCCCCACCGCCAGTACCACTTTATTTCGTGGTAGCGGATTGACGATGGCGACCTTTGGCTTTCCTTTACTCATCCGATGTTGTGCGGCGTACCAACGGCTAATCTGTGCCAGTACCACAATCGCCAGCAGGGCCGCCAGTACGAACCAGGCCACATTACCCTTACCGTATGGCGCGATGATGACAGCGGCCAGTAGTGGCCCCAGAGAACTACCGAAGTTACCACCGACCTGGAAAATAGATTGAGCCAGCCCATGACGGCCACCGGAGGCCATACGCGCCACGCGAGAGGATTCCGGATGGAATACTGAAGACCCGGTACCGACCAGCGCTGCGGCGAGCAAGACCATATGGAAACTGCCTGCCATAGCCAGTAGCACAAGCCCACTCAGCGTGAAGCACATTCCAATCGGTAGCGACCATGGCATAGGGTATTTGTCCGTCCAGTAGCCGACAACCGGTTGCAGCAGCGAAGAGGCGAGCTGGAAGGTTAGCGTAATCATCCCGATCTGCATAAACGTCAGTGAAAACTCTGACTGTAAAAGCGGATAAATCGCCAGAATCAGCGATTGGATCATATCGTTTAGCAGATGAGAGAGGCTGATCGCCCCTAAAATGCCAAATGAGGTGCGTGCTTTAGCAACCGACGCTGACGCGCCAGCCACTGGCTGGGTTGGTTCACTTATTGCCATAGAAAGTCACTTCTGTTTGGGTTGCGATTATGAGGGTAATCTAATTTGTTATTATTACTTGCCTAACATACCTGCGGAAGGTGTTTGAAGGAAGTCTCATTTCTGAAAACATTTTCGACTATTATTTCATATCATTGTAATTTCAGTCGTTGATATTGGCTCAGGGAGAGTACATGAAATTTTTAACACGGGGTGTGGCGCTGGCGTTATTGGCCGCATTTGCGCTGGCAGGTCAGCCTGCTCAGGCGTACGAAAAAGATAAAACCTACAAAATTACCATTCTGCATACCAACGATCATCACGGTCACTTCTGGCGCAGCGAATACGGGGAATATGGACTGGCGGCGCAAAAAACGCTGGTGGACGGTATTCGTAAAGAGGTGGCTGAGGAGGGCGGCAGTGTACTGCTGCTTTCCGGTGGCGACATTAATACCGGCGTACCAGAATCCGATCTCCAGGATGCGGAACCTGATTTTCGCGGGATGAACCTGATTGGCTACGACGCGATGGCGGTCGGAAATCACGAGTTTGATAATCCCATGACCGTCTTGCGCCAGCAGGAAAAATGGTCGAAATTCCCGTTTCTCTCAGCCAATATCTATCAGAAAAGCACCGGCGAACGTTTGTTTAAGCCGTGGGCTATCTTTAAGCGGCAGGATTTAAAAATCGCGGTTCTGGGTTTAACAACCGATGATACGGCGAAAATTGGCAACCCGGAGTTCTTCACCGATATTGAGTTTCGCAAACCTGCGGAAGAAGCAAAGCTGGTTATCCAGGAACTCAATATGAATGAAAAGCCAGACATCATCATCGCTACCACGCATATGGGGCATTATGACAACGGCAATCACGGCTCGAACGCACCGGGTGATGTGGAAATGGCGCGTAGCCTGCCCACCGGGGCGCTGGCGATGATTGTGGGTGGTCACTCGCAGGATCCGGTGTGCATGGCATCGGAAAACAAAAAGCAGGTTGATTACGTACCGGGTACGCCATGTGCGCCAGATAAGCAAAACGGTATCTGGATTGTGCAGGCGCATGAGTGGGGTAAATACGTTGGCCGGGCGGACTTTGAATTCCGCAATGGCGAAATGAAAATGGTCAACTACCAACTCATTCCGGTAAACCTGAAGAAAAAAGTGACCTGGGATAACGGTAAAAGTGAGCGTGTACTTTACACCCCAGAAATTGCTGAAAACCAGCAAATGCTGTCGTTACTGACGCCATTCCAGAATAAAGGCAAAGCGCAGTTGGATGTCAAAATTGGCAGTGTCAATGCGCGTCTGGAAGGTGACCGTAGCAAGGTGCGTTTTGTGCAGACCAACATGGGGCATCTGCTGCTTGCTGCGCAAATGGCACGCACCGGCGCTGATTTTGGCGTGATGAGCGGCGGCGGCATCCGTGATTCCATCGAAGCCGGTGATATCACCTATAAGAGTGTGCTGAAGGTACAACCGTTCGGCAATATTGTGGTGTATGCCGACATGAGTGGGAAAGAGGTGATTGACTATCTGACCGCCGTGGCGCAAATGAAGCCGGACTCCGGGGCCTATCCGCAGTTTGCCAACGTCAGCTTTGTGGCGAAAGACGGTAAACTTAACGATCTGAAAATCAAAGGCGAACCTGTTGACCCGGCTAAAACGTATCGCATGGCAACGCTGAGCTTCAATGCCACCGGCGGCGATGGTTATCCGCGAATTGATAACAAGCCAGGTTATGTGAATACCGGGTTTATCGATGCGGAAGTGCTGAAAGAGTACGTACAGAAAAACTCACCGCTGGATGCCAGTATGTATGAGCCGAAGGGTGAAGTTACCTGGCAGTAACAGGGGGAGTGCCGGATGGCGGTGCTGGCACCTTATCCGGCCTACAGGCTGTAAGCGTATTCGGTTTGTAGGCCTTAAAGCTGCGCGCCATCAGGCAATCTTCCATACCTGCTTAATCGCGGCGTGCGATGTCGGCAAATTTCGCATCCAGAATTTTCGCCAGATCGTTCGCCGCCAGTTCAATATCCAGCCCGCGTTTGCCGCCGGAAACATAAATAGTGTCGAATGTCTGAGCGGGTGCATCAATCAGCGTTGGCAAACGTTTTTTCTGCCCAAGCGGGCTAATACCGCCGACCAGATATCCCGTTGTGCGTTGCGCAACCATTGGGTCGGCCATATCGACCTTTTTGGCGCCCAGCGCCTTCGCGACCTTTTTAAGATCCAGCTGTCCGGCTACCGGGGTGACGGCAACCGCCAGATGTTTCATATCGCCATTCACGGCAACCAGCAGTGTTTTGTAGACCTGATCCGCATTCAGCCCTAATTTACGGACCACTTCGTCGCCAAAGTTGGTCTCGGACGGATCGTGATCGTAGGTGTGGATCTGAAAAGAAATTTTGTTTTTTTCGAGTAGTTTAACGGCGGGTGTCATAGCAATTTTTCCTGGCCCAGACAAAATACGCCATAAGCATACGCCTGATGGTGGTGGAAAAAATAGTACCATCTTGCGCAATAGTATTGGCAGGATGACGACTTTGAGCGACAATCGACCTACACCGATGCTTTAAGCGTCGGCATAATAATAATGATGAAATTCCTCTTTGACGGGCCAATAGAAATATTGGCCATTTTTTTTATCGCATCATCTCCGGTAAGTTTCCCTCCCCATACAGATGCAGTGCGCCCACTGCGACCACATAGTGGCCCGCAGGCATTGCCTTGAGTTTGTCCCGCCAGGCCTCATTACGCTGGTGCATGAGTACGTCATATAAAGACTGGCTGAATGTGTTGGGTAATGTGAGTTCGCCATTTTGTGGTGGTGATTCAAGCCACCAACCCATCATTTGTTGCAGCAACCTGGCGTTGGTATGCCAGTGTGTCAGGGTATCGTCGAGCAAAGCCAAACCGTTATCAGGCAATTGGCATAACAGGTCGATTTGGCTGGAAGCGCCTTCCAGTTCAATAATGGGTTTTTGCGCCTGTTTAGCCGCTTTGAGCAGTTGGTAGT
This sequence comes from Citrobacter sp. Awk 2, assembly GCF_028069815.1. Taxonomy (NCBI): domain Bacteria; kingdom Pseudomonadati; phylum Pseudomonadota; class Gammaproteobacteria; order Enterobacterales; family Enterobacteriaceae; genus Citrobacter; species Citrobacter sp. Awk 2. Next base: position 33,568 of record NZ_JANEWL010000001.1, on the reverse strand, counting down.
CAATGCCATATTCCGCCCGTAATCCCAGCTGTTGCGCCTGCGTGGCTTGCAAGATCATGGCTATTTGCCACAGGGGCTGAGTCGAAAACAGGGAGGGGGAAATACCAAGATCGCCAGAAACTTTTTGCAGGTTGCGCAATTGCTCTTCGCTGATGCGTTCTTCCAGCGCAGCAAAAACCGGAAGATTGGCAAACGGTGCATCGTCACCGGAGACATCGGCTTCGACAATCAGTGCATCAGCGCGGCTGAGTTTTTTCAGTAACCTGGCAGGCAGAGGGGCCATACCCCGGCTACCCATATGAATACTGCCAATCAGATGAAAATGGCGGTTGCCAGGCAAAGAGACATCGATGGCCGGCCAGGTATAATGGTTACCGCGCAGTGCAGACCATAATGCTTTTACCCGGTATAACAAATCCATACGGCCTCCCTTGAGTTGACTTCCATGCTAGCGCGTGGTCCAGGAAGGTGCAATCCGTGAATCGTTGAATGGCGACGCAAAATCGTCTTATCCGGCCTACATTATCACTTACTTTTTGTAGGCCGGATAAACGAAAGTGCCGTTTGGCAAAGAGTTACTCTTTCGGTTTAAAGCGCAGCAGTCGGTTGGCGTTGCTCACCACGGTAATAGAAGAGAGCGCCATCGCAGCTCCGGCAACGACCGGGTTCAGCAGGGTTCCGGTGAACGGCCACAGAATCCCGGCGGCAACGGGGATACCGATGCTGTTGTAGATAAATGCGCCGAGCAGGTTCTGCTTCATATTACGCAGCGTTGCCCGCGAGATAGACAGCGCATCCGCAACGCCCATCAGGCTATGACGCATCAGCGTGATCGCAGCGGTCTCAATCGCCACATCGCTGCCTCCGCCCATTGCAATACCCACATCGGCCTGTGCCAGGGCAGGGGCATCGTTAATGCCGTCACCGACCATGGCGACCTGACGTCCCTGGCTCTGCAGACGTTTAATTGCTTCCGCTTTACCGTCTGGCAGTACGCCGGCTATCACCTCATCAATACCTGCTTCTTTGGCAATGGCATTGGCCGTAGTTGGGTTATCACCGGTGAGCATCACCAGACGATAGCCAGCGCGGTGCAGACGCTGAAGCGCGGCCACGCTGTCGCTGCGCAATGGGTCACGTACCGCTAACAAGGCTGCTGCTTGCCCGTCAATGGCTAACAGCACCGGGGTTGCCCCTTGGGAAGCCTGAGCCGTGATCTCGGTTTCCATTTCGGTGGTAACAACGTGCTGTTCGTTGAGCAGTGCCTGGTTACCCAGTAATAACGTATGACCTTCAGCTTCCCCGCTGACGCCTAAACCGCGCAGCGTACGGAAACCATTGACCTGTGGCAGCGTAACATCGCCCGCTTTATCCAGAATCGCCCTGGCCAGCGGATGGCTGGAACCCTGTTCAAGGGCGGCTGCCAGGCGAACAGCCAGTGCTTCGTCGATATTGCCGAACGTTTTGATGGCGACAACCTGCGGTTTACCTTCGGTCAGCGTACCGGTCTTGTCAAAGACGACGGTATCAAGCGTGCTGGCGCGTTGCAGCGCATCGGCATCACGTACCAGCACACCAAACTCAGCGGCACGACCCACCCCGGAAATAATCGACATGGGTGTGGCCAGACCTAGCGCACAAGGACAGGCAATAATCAGTACGGTGGTGGCAATCACCAGCGTATAAACAATTTGTGGTGCCGGGCCGAAAAAGTACCAAATTGCTGCACTCACCAGTGCAATCACTACCACCACCGGAACGAATACCGAGGAAATACGGTCGGCCAGCTTACCAATCTCGGGCTTACTGCTTTGTGCCTGACGTACCATGCGAATAATACGCGATAACGTCGTGTGGCTACCGACGGCACTGGCGCGGAACAGCACGCTACCATCCTGAACTACAGTACCGGCGTGGACGCTATCACCTTCCCCTTTTTGTTGCGGGATTGGTTCGCCGGTCAGCATCGCTTCATCCAGCCAGGCCTCGCCCTGTGTGATTTCGCCATCTACCGGAACGCGATCGCCGGTGGTCAGACGTAGCAACATGCCTGCCTGCACATCGGCCAGTGGCACGTTTTTTTCACCGTCATCAGTCACAACACGTGCGGTTGGCGGTGTTAAATCGAGTAGTTTTTCCAGCGCTTTGGAAGAGCGTTGGCGGGCGCGTGCTTCCAGCATATGGCCAAGGTTAATTAGACCGATAATCATGGCACTGGCTTCATAATAGAGATGCCGTGCTTCCATTGGGAACCATTGCGGCCAGAGGTTTACGCTCATGGAGTAGAGCCAGGCGACCCCCGTGCCCAGCGCGACCAGTGTATCCATGGTCGCGGTGCCGTTCATCAGGCTTTTCCACGCGCTGCGGTAGAAGTGACCGCCTGCGAAGACCATGACAGCGAGTGTTGCCAGACCAATGACCAGCCACAGGCTACGGTTGTCGGCACTCACCATCATGTTATCGCCAATCATTCCCCATACCATGACCGGGACACCCAGCAACAGCGCAACCGCCGCCTGCCAGCGAAAACGTTTCATGGTCGCAACGGCGGTTTCCTGCTGGCGTTCGCGACGCTTAGCGTCGTCTTCGATCGCTTCCGCGCCATAGCCGGCTTTTTCCACCGCCTGCACTAAATCTGCGGCGGATGCACTGCCCATTACCAGCGCAGTGCGCTCTGCCAGGTTTACCCGTGCCTGCGTGACACCCGGTACGCTTTGCAGCGCATTTTGTACGCGGGAGACACAGCTGGCGCAGCTCATGCCGTTTAACAGCAACTGTTGGCTATCATCTTCTTCAGCCGTAGCTGCCGGAAGCTCAGGGGGGACCGCTGCCAGTGCTTCCGACGGGATTGATGACTCCGCCAGCGGTTTAGCCTTTGGGTGGCTTAACTCCGCGCCATAACCGGCTTGTTTGATGGTTTCGATCAGCGCCTCGGCACTGGCGCTACCGGTGACATGGGCTTCTGTCACCGTGACATCCGCGAGTTCCACGTCCGGGCGTTGTTCGAGACTTTCTTTAACGCGTTTTACGCAGTGACCACAGGACAGACCGTCCAGAGTCAGATCGATAGTTTGAGACATAACAAATTTCCTCTATGATTGGTCGGTAAACGTTGACCTTAGCAGTCGTTTTGACTAACTGTTATAAAGGTTAAACCTTCCATCAAGGGGAAGGTCAAGGGGGAAGATGTGAATATATCCGATGTTGCTAAAAAAACCGGTTTAACCAGTAAAGCGATACGCTTTTATGAAGAAAAAGGTCTGGTGACGCCGCCACTACGTAGCGAAAACGGCTATCGCACATACAACCAGCAGCATCTGAATGAACTGACGCTGTTGCGTCAGGCGCGGCAGGTTGGCTTTAACCTGGAAGAGTGCGGTGAGCTGGTCAATTTGTTTAACGATCCGGCGCGTCACAGCGCGGATGTCAAAAAGCGCACGTTAGAAAAAGTGGCGGATATCGAGCGGCATATCAGCGAGCTGCAGGCCATGCGCTTGCATTTGCTGGCGCTGGCGGACAGTTGCCCAGGTGATGATAGCGCCGAATGCCCGATCATGGATAATCTCTCCGGCTGCTGCCATCACAAAGCAAAGGCTTAACGGCGAGAGGGATTGAGCATAAACACCACTGTGCCACGGTACCACGGGGATTTTTCAAGCTGAGCCTCAGCCTGCAGATCCCGGCTACCGTTTTGCACCAGCCCCAGCTTAAACGGAATACGCAGACGGGCGAGTGCAGGCAGATACGCCTGATAATTTGCCACCGTCTGACGCCCCTGATAGCTCTGCACCACCAGTTCATCGACCGCCAGTGCGTTTAGCGTGGCGACATCCCCGGTTTTTGCCCAGTCCAGCAGACCTGTCACGCCAAGCGCAAACTCTGGCGGCAACTGTTGACGCAATTGGTGCAGAAAACGGGCGTAATCAGCAAGCTGGTGGGTCGCCGCGTCAAAATCGACCTGCAGGCCGACGACGTGGTTGCCGGCGCTCTGCCAGCGTTGCATCAGCCGTATGATTCGGGCCGGAATCTCCTCCGGTACGTCGAGCGTGGTAAAGCGGACCGTCAGCCAGATTGAGGGAAAAGTCAGACGACTGACTGGCAGTCCCAGACGCTGGAAAACCACGTTACCCGATCGAACCAGCACCTCGCCCTGATGCAGATAGACCGTTTGCGCATTTTGCAGTTCATCACTGGCTTTCACCCCGGACCACAGCCAGAAGGCCGAATGGTCACGGGCGGCGACGATATCCGCCGCCTGTGCCTGACCGGCCAGCAGCGCAATTACCAATAGTATTTGAGTTTTTGCGCCCACGGGCTTCCCGGATACTGCGTCTTTAACTGCGCGAACCAGTCTTTTCGCTGTGATTTATCCACGTCTTCGCCGCCGCATTCGTTATAACCTGACGGGGAGTAGCACATGATGGCCCGATACAGCGCAAAACTTTTATCCTCGACTTCCGCTGTTGGGGACGCGATAACCTGTTGATAATAGCGCTGCCTGTCGAACTGGCCGAACGGCTCCTGTCGCGTAATGGCCACTTCCAGCACATCGTTCCCGCTACTGTTTTTCCACAGATCGACATGGGTTTGTGTGGTACGGAAGAACTCACCCAGACAGTTCAGCGCGTGGGCATCATCGGCTTTGCGGCTTAATACCGTGACCGTTTCATTGAGGCTGCGGCAGGTATAGCCGACCTGAGCGGCATCACCGTTCCAGTCAAACACGCTCAGATTGACGTCATCAAATGCAGAGCCAACAACCGGTTGGCTAATGGCACGGGCCAGTTTCCGGTCATTCAACCAGTCCGCAAAACGGTTCTCGGTAAGATCCCGAACCAGCAACGTATGCAGGGCTATCGTGCGCTCTTCATTGTTAGGCCCATGGGTAGCTTGCTGGCGTAGCAGTTCAGGCGTTGCCTGTGTTTTCAGCACCTGAGAGCGGAAACGCAGATTGGTTACCGCACTGTCCGGGGCGAATATCGCCGCGCTGTCACCACTATAGACCAGCGTAGCCGCCAGCTTGGCCTGCACATATTGCTGCTGCTCGTTATCTTTGCTCACTTTCAGCAACTGCTGCCAGAACGCGCGTGCGGTAGACCATTGCTGTTGGCCCATTAGCGCTTCGCCGTAGAGCACCTGTTCGCTAAACGCGAGCGTATCGTGTGCGGAAAGTTGTTGCGCCGGGGTTACTGTCTGAACAATGGCCGCATAGTTGCCCGCCGCCATCCATAAATTCAGCTGTAGATTGCGCCACAGCGGCATGTGTTGGCTTTGTTCAAATACCGGCTTGCTCGCATCAAGTTGCGCCTGGGTCAGCGTGGGTTTTTTATCGCTATTCAGACGCAGTGCGCGTAACAGTTCGATATAGCTCACGCGGGGGGCATCAGGAAAGGCTTCAATTACGGATTGATCATAGAATTGCATACCGTAGACGTTATCGTATTCTGTCACGGTCTCACGCAACTGCTGCGCATTGGCCGACGTATCGAGAGCCTGCTCATACAGTCCGGCCAGCTGTGGCCAGGCTTGTAAATACCAGTTGATACGCCGCAGCATACCGCGCGTCGAATCGGCGTACTGGCCTTGCGGCCAGCGATGCAGATAGGCTTGCGCCTGTGTCTGTGCCTGAGCGGCATCCTGGTGGTTAATTCTGGCGATATCAAAATCACCGTATTCACCGACGCTGTTCTGACTACTTTTATTCAGTGCTGTGCGCATTAGCATGTACTGCGCCGTTTCTGCCAGCCATGGGCGATCGCTTTTCGCCAACTGAGTAAACGCTTGTTCGGCATTCACATAATCACCGGCATAGAAATTGGCGGCGGCAATCAGGTACGTTTTATAGCGTTGGGCACTGGAATCCACAGGCAGAGTAGTCAATGAGGCATCGATCTGCTCACGGGTTGCGCCGGACAACAGCCCCATACGCGCGTGCGCCAGAGCTTGACGTTGTTCAACCGTCAACGAGGTATCGGCGAGCAGCGCGGCAAAGAATTGACTGGCACTGCTCATATTATTCGAAACGTGGCGGTTTTCGAGATCATCATTATTGCGGATTACCTCATCCGCGCTGATGTGCAGTTCAGCCATTTGCCGGGTTAGCGTGTCGTCAGCATTTTGCTCCGGGGCTGCGGCTGCGGGCGACGTGATGTCATCCCACTGCGGGTGATAAGCGAAATAGAAATCACGGGAGCGGGTGATATCCTCAGGCATCGCCTGTATCGGCAGGGCGAACGATTTCTCCTGACTCAGCAGTCGTAGCAGGTTATCACGGCTGTCGTTTCCGGGGCTGAAGGTAGGCGTGCCTTTCAGCAGACAGTGGTCATCGCTCCATTTGCAATCTTCTATATCTGATGAGGCAAACGCCTGAGGAGCGACTGCCAGTAGTGTGAAAAGGGCAAAGGCGAGGGGTGTCTTCCTGACCATAGTCTTATTTCCTGTCTGTTTTATGGTGATACGGCTTTGATTACCAGAGTAATGCCTTCAACGGCAACCACTTCAACGTGTGTTCCGGCGCTTAAGTCATCATTGGCGCTGACGGGCCACGAGCTGTCGCCGACGCGCATATGCCCGCGACCATTGACCAGGGCGGTTTCCAGTGTAAACCGACGGCCAACCAACTGTTGTCCGCGCTGATTAAGATGACTGTCGGCCGGTTTCTGCTCTTGCACGCGCTTCGCCAGCCATTTCCACCACAACCAGGCCGCCAGCAGTGTTAATACGGCGAACATTGCTCCCTGCCACGCCCAGTCGAGCGGTACGAGCCAGATAACCAGCCCTGTTATCACCGCCGCTACACCGCTCCATAGCAGATAACCGTTACCGCCCAGCATCTCGGCGGCCAATAGCAGACCCCCGAGGCTAAGCCAGAAGATATGTGGGTGAACCAGAATCATCGCTATCATGATTTTTTCCGTTCGCTGGCGCTGTCCTTAATCAGCTCAGTGATCCCGGCGATGGAGCCCATCAGGCTGCTGGCATCCAGCGGCATCATCACCACTTTGCTGTTATTCGACGAACCGATATGTTGCAGCGCTTCGGTGTATTTCTGTGCCACAAAGTAGTTCACAGCCTGAATGTCCCCAGCGGCAATGGCTTCAGATACCATCTGCGTTGCACGAGCTTCCGCTTCCGCTGAACGTTCACGTGCTTCGGCCTGTAAGAAAGCGGACTGGCGTTCACCTTCTGCTTTCAGGATTTTCGACTGTTTCTCACCTTCGGCCTTGACGATCTCCGCCTGGCGGATCCCCTCGGCTTCAAGAATGTAGGCACGCTTGGTACGCTCTGCTTTCATCTGCGCGTTCATCGCATCGATAAGCTCAGCCGGAGGGCGCACGTCGCGGATCTCAATACGGGTGATTTTGATGCCCCAGGGATTGGTGGCTTCATCAACGATATGCAGCAAGCGCGTATTGATGTTGTCGCGCTGGGAGAGCATCTCATCGAGTTCCATCGAGCCGAGAACGGTACGGATGTTGGTCATGGTCAGGTTAATGATCGCCAGTTCCAGGTTGCTGACTTCATACGCCGCCTTTGGCGCGTCGATGACCTGAATAAAGCACACGGCATCAATGGCAACGTTAGCGTTGTCTTTGGAGATGACCTCTTGCGACGGAATATCAAGAACCTGTTCCATCATGTTGATCTTACGACCAATTCGGTCCATAAATGGCACAACAAGACTTAACCCCGGTTGCAGGGTCTTGGTGTAACGCCCGAAACGTTCCACCGTCCACTGGTATCCCTGCGGGACGATTTTCACGCCCGCACCGACGATGACCAGTGCGACAAAAATAAGAATAGGAATAAAAATGAGCATCGATGAAACCTCCTGTTGTGCTGTCCTTTACTGCCTGATTAATCAAATTATACCCGATTTATCAAGGTGGGCTCCCCTATAATAAATTACAGGGATAGACTGTCTGCACGAAAGAGGTAAAAAAGGGATTGGTAATGGAAGAAAGCAGAATGCTGCTTCAGTTAAAGAATGTCGCCTGGCAGGCGGGAACAACGAAAATTCTTAATAACATCAGTTTTAATCTTAATGCCGGAGAATTTAAGCTGATTACCGGCCAGTCCGGTTGCGGTAAAAGCACGTTGTTGAAAATTGTCGCGTCGTTAATTAGCCCGAGCGCGGGTGAGATTATCTTTGAGGGCAAGGAGATAACGACCCTCAAGCCGGAAGCATATCGTCAGCAGGTCTCCTATTGCGCACAAACGCCCGCTTTGTTTGGTGATACCGTCTACGACAACCTTATTTTTCCCTGGCAAATTCGCGATAAACGTCCGGATTCGGATGTGTTTCTGGCCGATCTGGCCCGATTTGAGTTACCCGAGGCAATCCTCAAAAAAAACATCAATGAGCTGTCCGGCGGCGAAAAACAGCGTATCTCATTGATTCGCAATTTGCAGTTTCTGCCGAAAATCCTGCTGCTTGATGAAATAACCAGCGCGCTGGATGAAGCCAACAAACGGAATGTGAATGAGCTAATTCACCGCTATGTGCGCGATAAGAATATTGCTGTGCTGTGGGTGACGCACGACAAAGATGAAATTAATCATGCGGATAATGTCATTATCCTTCAGCCGCATGCCGGAGAAATGCAGGAAGTAAGCAATGAATGAGCATAATATTACCAATGAATCACTGGCGTTAGCGATGATGCTGGTGGTGGTGGCGATGCTGATCAGCCATAAAGAAAAACTGGCACTGGAAAAAGATATTCTCTGGAGCGTTTGCCGGGCGGTTGTCCAGCTTATTATCGTAGGCTACGTGCTGAAATATATTTTCGGCGTGAACCACAGCATTCTGACCTTAGTGATGGTGCTGTTTATCTGCTTTAACGCCGCATATAACGCGCAAAAACGCAGTAAATATATTGATAAGGCTTTTATCTCCTCATTTATCGCTATTACCTCGGGGGCGGGGGTCACGCTGGCCGTCTTGGTGCTGTCAGGCTCCATCGAGTTTGCACCGATGCAAGTGATCCCGATTTCCGGCATGATCGCCGGGAATGCGATGGTGGCCGTCGGGTTATGTTACAACAACCTGGGGCAGCGCTTTAGCAGTGAGCAGCAGCAAATTCAGGAGAAATTAAGCCTCGGCGCTTCTCCGAAAGTCGCGTCCGCGCCGCTTATTCGGGACAGTATTCGCGCATCGCTGATCCCAACGATCGATTCCGCAAAAACCGTCGGGTTAGTAAGTTTACCGGGGATGATGTCAGGATTGATCTTTGCCGGTATCGATCCGGTAAAAGCGATTAAGTATCAGATTATGGTGACGTTTATGCTGCTTTCTACCGCCAGCCTGTCGACCATTATCGCCTGCTATTTAACCTATCGGAAGTTCTATAATTCACGCCACCAGTTGGTGGTGACGCCATTAAAGAAACCGTGATGTGATGCCGGATAGCGGTTACCGCTTATCCGGCCTACGAGAGTGGTATTTGTTGGCCCGATAAGTACAGCGCCATCGGGCAAAATGAAACGGATTAGTACAACAGTGCGTACAGCTGACGACGATATTTTGACGCCAGCGCATCACCGGTACCTAGCGCAGCGAGGATCTCCTGGAAGGTCTTACGTGCCTGACCATCAGCCGCCGCGAGATCTTTCTTCAAATGGCTGAACAGGAGTTCCAGTGCTTCTTCGTTACGTCCAACCTGGTGCAATTGAATAGCCAGCTGCGTTGCCAGTGCTGCGTCCTGTGGGTTATTCGTAACCTGTTGCTGTAACTGCTGAATTTCTGGTGTATCAGCCGCCTGCTTCAGCAGTTCAATTTGCGCGACCAGCCCCTGATAACGGGTATCCTGATCCTGCAATGGGATGGTTTTGAGTACAGCTTCAGCATCTTCAGTACGATTCAGCGCAATTTGCGTTTCCGCCAGCAGCAGACCAATTTCGCTGCTCTGGTTGGAGATTTGCCACGCTTCTTTCAACAGCGGCAAGGCGTCGGCGTGGTTACCCGCTTCAATAAACTCAATTGCCTGGCGTGCTTTCAGCTCTTCTTCACTCGGCAATACTTTTTCAAGCAGTGCGCGGATAACCTCTTCCGGCTGCGGTCCCTGGAAGCCATCGACCGGCTGACCGTTCTGGAACAGGTAAACCGTTGGAATTGCGCGTAGACCAAACTGAGACGCGATCATCTGTTCGGCGTCACAGTCCAGCTTGGCAAGAATAAACTGGCCGTTGTACTGTGCAGCAAGGCTCTCCAGTACCGGCGTTAATTGCAGACAATGTTGGCTACGTTCAGACCAGAAATAGAACAGGACCGGGGTGGTCATCGACAATTCAAGGGTCTGCTGCAGATTTGATTCGTTAATATTGACAATATTTTGTGCGGACATGGAGTCACTCTCTATTCGTCTATTTGTTTCTACATGGGGGCTGACGAGCAGGCTTCAACTCAGCCGTGTAAAATTTTGTCCATTGCGCGGCCCGGGAGCAGGCGTTTGAGAAACGTCACAGCCCAGGTCACCAGCGTAACGGGATAACGCAATTTGGGTTTGTCGCTCTCAAAAGCATGGCGCACTTTGGCGACAACGGCCTCCGGACCCAATGTAAACCGAGCAGCAATACCGGGGTTCTCGACGGGCTTATCACTCTGGGTCTGGTTGACGTTTTCAGTAAAGCGGGTGCGAATGGGGCCGGGTTCAATCAGGCTGACCTTAATTCCGCTATGGCGAAGTTCCATCCGTAGCGCATCGGACCAGGCTTCCAGCGCATATTTGCTGGCGGCATACGCGCCTCGCCCTGGTGTGGAAATTAATCCCATGACTGAAGAGGTCATCACAATACGCCCTTCGCCATGAGGTAACATGGCGGGTAGCAGGCGCACAGTGAGCTGATGAGCGCCAAAAAAGTTGGCGGAAAACTGCTGTTCCATTTGCTCGCGGCTGATGGTGGACAGTGGGCCGTAAACGCCAAATCCGGCGTTGTTAAAGATCCCATACAAACGGTTATCGGTCAGGGCGATCACCTCATCGGCGGCGCGATCCACGCTTTCTGGTGAGTCGAGATCCAGCAATATGCCGGTGAATCCCATGCCGTTCATGCGCGCGACATCCTCAGGTTTGCGGCAGCCAGCCAGAATTCGAAAACCCTGGCGTTTAAGCTCAAGCGCACTTTCCAGGCCAATACCACTGGAACATCCTGTTATTAAGACCGATTTTTGCATAACTTTACCTGTCAGGATCTCCGTTGATTTACGAGTCGTGATTTACTAAAGGGGTCAATTGTTTCGCCATCCAGTCGGCAATAAACGGCTGGGCGTCACGATTAGGATGGATACCATCATCCTGCATCCATTGGGGTTTCAGATAGACCTCCTCCATAAAAAAGGGCAGCAGAGGAATATCAAACTCTTTGGCAAGCTTGGGATAAATCGCGCTAAAGGTTTCATTATAACGGCGACCGTAGTTTGCTGGCAGACGAATTTGCATCAGCAGCGGTTCGGCATTCGCCGCTTTTACGTCCTGCAAAATGGTACGCAGGGTTTGTTCAGTTTGGGCAGGTGCAAACCCGCGCAGGCCATCATTGCCACCCAGTTCGACCAGCACCCAGCGCGGCTGATGTTGTTTCAGTAATGCGGGCAGACGGGCCAGACCCTGCTGCGAGGTATCGCCGCTAATACTGGCATTTACCACCGGTGTTTTGCTGTGCCATTTATCATTAAGCAGTGCAGGCCATGCCGCACTGGCTGACATACGGTATCCGGCGCTCAGGCTGTCACCCAGAATAAGTAACGTGTCCGCTGCGGCGGCGCGGAAAGTTAACAGAACCAGGAACAGGAAAGGCAAATGCCAGCGGAAAACATTGTTGAAGTTCATCATCTTAAGAAATCCGTCGGTCAGGGTGATCACGAGCTATCCATCCTTACCGGAGTTGAACTGGTTGTCAAACGCGCCGAGACCATTGCGCTGATTGGCGAATCAGGATCGGGGAAATCTACGCTACTGGCGATCCTTGCCGGGCTGGACGATGGCTCCAGCGGTGAAGTGAGTCTGGTGGGACAGGCGCTGCATACCATGGACGAAGAGGCTCGGGCGCAGTTACGGGCGCGACATGTTGGCTTTGTCTTCCAGTCATTCATGTTAATTCCAACGCTGAACGCACTGGAGAACGTTGAGCTTCCTGCACTGTTGCGGGGAGAACACAGTGGGAAAAGCCGCGATGGTGCGAAAACGCTGCTTGAACAATTGGGGTTGGGAAAACGTCTCGATCATCTTCCGGCGCAGCTTTCCGGTGGTGAGCAGCAGCGTGTGGCGCTGGCAAGGGCGTTTAATGGGCGCCCTGATGTCCTGTTTGCCGATGAACCTACGGGCAATCTGGATCGGCAGACTGGGGACAAAATTGCCGATCTGCTGTTTTCTTTGAACCGCGAGCACGGCACGACCCTGATTCTGGTGACGCACGACCCACAACTGGCGGCGCGCTGCGATCGGCGTTTACGTCTGGTGAACGGGCTGTTGCAGGAGGAGGCATGATAGCACGCTGGTTCTGGCGCGAATGGCGCTCGCCTTCATTACTGATAGTCTGGCTGGCACTGAGTCTTGCGGTGGCCTGTGTCCTTGCGCTGGGTAATATCAGCGACCGGATGGAAAAAGGTCTGAGCCAGCAAAGTCGCGAATTTATGGCGGGTGATCGGTCGCTGCAAAGTTCACGAGCAGTCCCGAAAGCATGGATTGACATGGCGCGACAGCATGGCCTGAAGGTGGGTGAACAACTGACTTTTGCTACGATGACCTTTGCCCGGGATACGCCGCAACTGGCGAACGTCAAAGCGGTGGATGATGTGTATCCGATGTACGGCACGTTGCAGACCCATCCGTCGGGGCTGAAACCACAGCCAGGCTCGGTGCTGCTGGCACCGCGTTTGATGGCGCTGCTCAACTTAAAAATCGGAGACCCCATCGACGTTGGCGATGCCACGTTGCGCATTGCGGGTGAAGTGGTGCAGGAGCCTGACTCTGGTTTTAATCCGTTCCAGATAGCGCCGCGTCTGATGATGAACATGGCGGATGTTGAAAAAACGGGGGCGGTCCAGCCGGGAAGCCGGGTGACCTGGCGCTATAAATTTGGCGGGACACCGCAGCAATTAGAAGGCTATGAAAAGTGGCTGCTGCCACAACTGAAGCCAGAACAGCGCTGGTATGGGCTGGAACAGGATGAGGGGGCACTGGGGAAATCGCTTGAGCGTTCGCAACAATTCCTGCTGCTGTCGGCGCTGTTAACGCTGCTGCTGGCGGTGGCCGCGGTTGCCGTAGCGATGAGCCATTATTGCCGTAGTCGTTACGACCTGGTGGCGATTCTGAAAACACTCGGCGCGGGCAGGGCGCAGCTGCGCAAGCTGATTATCGGTCAGTGGCTGATGGTGCTGGTACTGTCTGGTGTAACCGGGGGGCTGTTTGGGCTGTTATTTGAACGTGTCCTGGTGGTGTTGCTCAAGCCGGTTCTGCCCGGCGAGTTGCCGCCTGCCAGCCCCTGGCCGTGGCTGTGGGCATTAGGCACGATGACGGTCATTTCCCTGTTAGTGGGGCTACGTCCTTATCGATTGTTGCTGGCGACACAGCCATTGCGGGTACTGCGTCGTGATGTCGTCGCCAACGTCTGGCCACTGAAGTTCTATTTGCCTGTGGTATTGATCGTTGTGGTCGCGCTGCTTGCCGGGCTGATGGGGGGGAGCATGCTGCTGTGGGCGGTGCTGGCCGGCGCGGTTGTACTGGCGCTCTTGTGCGGCGTGCTGGGCTGGATGCTGCTCAACGTACTGCGTGGTCTGACGTTAACGTCACTACCGCTACGTTTAGCGGTTAGTCGACTGTTGCGCCAGCCGTGGTCGACGCTGAGCCAGCTATCGGCCTTTTCGCTTTCCTTTATGCTGCTGGCGCTGCTGTTGGTACTGCGTGGCGATCTGCTCGATCGCTGGCAGCAGCAAATGCCGCCAGAAAGCCCCAACTACTTCCTTATTAACATCGCCAGCGAACAGGTAGTGCCGCTGAAAGCGTTCCTGTCTGAACATCAGGTGATTCCGGAGTCGTTCTATCCCATCGTGCGGGTGCGTCTGACGGCGATCAATGACAAGGCAACCGAAGGTAATCAGGACGAGGCGCTTAATCGTGAACTGAATCTGACCTGGCAGGATACCCGGCCGGATCATAACCCGATTACCGCCGGAAGCTGGCCGCCAAAAGCGGGTGAAGTGTCGATGGAAGAGGGGCTGGCGAAGCGCTTAAACGTGAAGCTTGGCGATCGTGTGACCTTTATGGGCGATACCCAGGATTTCAGTGCCACGGTAAGCAGTCTGCGTAAAGTGGATTGGGAAAGCCTGCGACCGAATTTCTTCTTTATTTTCCCTTCCGGTGCGCTCGACGGGCAGCCGCAAAGTTGGCTGACCAGCTTTCGCTGGGAGAACGGCAACGGCATGTTGACGCAGCTTAATCGGGAATTCCCAACCATCAGCCTGCTGGATATTGGCGCCATCCTCAAACAGGTCAGTCAGGTCCTTGAGCAGGTGAGTCGTGCGCTGGAAGTGATGGTGGTTCTGGTCACTGCTTGCGGCATGTTATTGCTGCTGGCGCAGGTTCAGGTGGGGATGCGTCAACGTCATCAGGAACTGGTGGTCTGGCGTACGCTGGGAGCGGGTAAGAAATTGCTGCGTACTACGCTGTGGTGCGAGTTCGCCATGTTGGGGATGGTCTCCGGCCTGGTGGCGGCCATCGGTGCGGAAACGGCGCTGGCGGTTCTGCAAACAAAAGTTTTTGATTTCCCTTGGGAACCTGACTGGCGACTGTGGGTAGTCTTACCCTTCTGTGGGGCGTTGCTACTCTCTCTATGCGGTGGATGGCTTGGCTCGCGTCTGTTAAAAGGCAAAGCACTTTTCCGTCAGTTCAGCAATTAATTCATTTCCTTGATGAATGCGCACCGATTTTGCCATCGGTGCGTATTTTTTTGTCTATAGAGCACAAATTGATAAACCCTTGATATTTAACAGCACAAATCAATAAAAACCCGACAACACGAGAGTATTAATAAAAGTTAATATTTGTATGCTGAATAATTGGCAGGCTATCTATCAAGGTAAAAATAATGACTATAAAAAAAACAGCGCTGGCAGTATCGATCGGCGCAGCAGTGGCATTAACGACTTTCGCCTCTCAGGCGGAAATCACGGTCCTGAAACAAGATCCGCAGGCGGGCAATCCGCTGAGTCGTCTTAACTTCACCGTTGGCGGGAGTATTCGTCCGCAGTTCCAGAATATGGCCGGTGACGATGGTAAGAATGGCTACAAACGTAATGGTTTCGATGGCGGTACTCGTTTCCGTTTCGCTGCTGATTACTATCTGTTTGATGACATCAGTTGGGTGAGTTACTACGAGCTGGGCGTTAACTTCCCGGCCATGTTCAACTGGGATAATCACTATGCTGACGGCGCCAACGATACCACGCGCCGTATGTTGTACACCGGTCTGAAGAGCGCGACCTGGGGTACGCTGACCTTCGGTCAACAGAACAGCATCTACTATGATGTGGTTGGCGCGAAAACGGATATCTGGGACTACGACATGATCGGTCAGGCACCAGGTAACGGGATCAACGGCGACTATGACGGTTCATATCGTACACGTAAATCACTGAAGTATAAAAACACCGTGGGAGATGTTGATCTCTACGCTTCTTATCTGTTCAGCGATGACTACAACCCGAATAACGGCCTGCGTTACAAACGTAAAGGCGGCGGTTCACTGGGTGTGGATTATCACATTACGGATGACCTGACCTGGGGTACGGCGTGGAACTACACCCGCGCGGAGATGCGTGGCAACACCAGCAAAACCTACGATCAAAACATCGTCGGTACTGCACTGAGCTGGAAACCGGACAACTGGACCTTCTCAATGGGCGGCGGCTGGTACCAGAACTTCATGACCACCAAAAAAGTGTCTGTAAACGACTACTTCGCGGGTGATGCCTGGGGTCTGGAATACTTCGCGGGTTACACCTTCCCGGTGGGTCAGTATGCGCTGAAATCTGTTCAGCCTTACGTCATGGGCGATCGCATTGAATACGTGAACGGTCGTAACTACCTGCGTACCGACAACGGTCTGGGTATCAGCTTCCAGCTGGACTACGGTTTCCGTGTTGATTACGAACACGTCTTTACCTCCAGCACCGACAACCTGGGTGATATGAACCTGGTTCGTCTGCGTTACGACTTCTAATCGAACCCCTGCCGCCCGATGCGCTTGCGTTTATCGGGCCTGGGAGTGCAGGGGGATCGCGTTATTTGTAAGCCGGATAAGGCACTTGTGTCGACATCCGGCTTTTTCATGCCTTCTCTCATTTAAAAACATACTCTGCAACATCATGAAATAATTTCAAGGACAGCAGGTTGTGATCTGTGTCATGTTAACAATCAGCCTGTTAACAGGCCAACAAGAACAACGCCGCAAGAACGGCGTGAGACATTACACCACAACGTTAAAATGGAGAGATTATGGGATTGCGTCAGAGTTTACGCGTCGCGACCGGGGCACTGTTGCTGGCCTGCGGATTACAGTTTGCTCATGCGAATAGCGACCCGCATACCATCGTGTTTGGCGTCGCACCGGGTCCGTATGGTGATATGGTGAAGCAGGCTATTGCACCGACGCTGAAAGAAAAGGGCTACAAGGTGGTGGTGCGTGAATTTAGTGACTATGTTCAGCCAAACATGGCGCTCTCCAACGGCAGCATTGACGCAAACCTGTTTCAGCACTCGCTTTATTTTGACAAATTCACTGCCGATAAAGGGTTGAAATTGAGTAAGCTCATCGTTGTTCCAACGGCGGGGATGGGTTTTTACTCGCATAAAATCAAAAGTCTGGATGAACTGAAGAAAGGTGATGTCATCACGCTTTCTAACGATCCGACGAACCTGGCTCGCGGTTTGCGCTTCCTGCAATCTATCGACCTTATCACTATCAAAGACAATATTGATCCCACTAAAGCCTCTGAACGTGATATCGCCAGTAACCCGAAAGGGCTGGTGTTTAAACCGCTGGAAGCTGCGCAGTTGCCGCGTACGCTGGATGGTGTGACCGGCGCTCTGGTTAACGGTAACTTTGCGGTTGCGGCAAAACTGGATCTCGCCAGTGCGATCAAGCAAGAGCACCTGGATGAAAACCTGAAAAATATCATTGCGGTACGCAGTGAAGATGCAGATAAACCGTTCGCCAAAGACATTGTTGAAGCGGTGAAATCTCCGGCTTATCGTGCGGTGATAGACGATCCGAAAAATATCTACAGTGCCTTCCAGAAACCGGAATGGATGACGGCAGCCCAATAATCGCTGCGCTTAAAGTTTAACAGGGCAGCAACGACTGCCCTTTTCGCATTTCTGAGGTCGGTATGATTGAGATAGATAAGGTTTGCGTGGATTTCAGCGCAGGCCGAGGACCGTCAACCCGGGCGGTAGATGAGGTCAGCCTGCGCATCGGCGCAGGTGAGATATTTGGCATTGTGGGAACCAGTGGGGCGGGGAAAAGTACGCTGCTGCGTACCCTGAACGCCTTAACGCGCCCAAGCCAGGGAAGCGTGAAGGTGAACGGTGTTGAAATTTCAGCGCTGGAAGGAACGCACTTACGTAAGGCCCGTCAGCGTATTGGGATGATTTTTCAGCATTTTAATTTGATGCACACCCGCACGGTGGCGCAAAACGTTGCCTTCAGCCTGAAGGCTGCCGGATGGGAGCGCAGCAAAATCGCCCCACGCGTGGCGGAGATCTTAGCGCTGGTCGGGTTAGCGGATAAAGCAAACCGTTTTCCGGTACAGCTCAGTGGTGGTCAAAAACAGCGTGTTGGCATTGCCCGCGCCATCGCCAACCACCCGGATGTACTGCTTTGCGATGAACCCACTTCCGCGTTAGATCTGGAAACATCAGCCACCATTTTGGCTCTGCTCAAACAGATCAACCAACAACTGGGGATCACGATCGTGCTGATCACTCACGAAATGAATGTGATCAAATCAATTTGCGATCGTGTGGCGGTCATGTCCGGTGGCAAGGTGGTGGAGTCAGGTGAGGTGTTTGATGTCTTTGCCCACCCGCAGCACACTTTTACTCAGCAACTGGTCTCGCACACGCTTAATCTGACACTCCCGGAGCGCTTGCGGCAACATCTGCCAGGGCAACTGCTGAAAATTTTGTTTATCGGCGACTCAGCGGAACAGCCAGTGCTGTCTGAAGTGGCGGTAAAGTTTGGCGTGGCGGTAAATATCCTGCACGGCAAAATTGAATATATCGGTGAGCGCGCGCTGGGTATTTTGGTCGTGCAACTGACCGCGCCGCATAACCCTTCGGCGGTCGATGCCGCTGTGGAACATATTCGTCAACGTACCGCACAGGTGGAGGTGATTCGTGGATGATTTATTGCCGGATTTGACGCTGGCGTTTAATGAAACCTTCCAGATGCTGAGTATCTCAACCGTGCTGGCGATCGTTGGCGGCCTGCCGTTAGGGTTTCTTATTTTTGTCACCGACCGACATTTATTCTGGCAGAACCGTTTCGTGTATCTGCTCAGTTCTGTGCTGGTGAACATTATCCGTTCGGTACCGTTTGTGATCCTGTTGGTGCTGTTGCTGCCGTTAACCCAGTTTCTGCTCGGGAACACCATCGGACCGATTGCGGCGTCTGTTCCGCTCTCTGTAGCGGCGATTGCGTTTTATGCCCGACTGGTGGATAGCGCGTTACGTGAGGTTGATAAAGGCATTATCGAAGCCGCGGAAGCGTTTGGCGCCAGCCCGATGCGTATTATCTGCACCGTGCTGTTACCGGAAGCCAGCGCGGGATTACTGCGTGGGCTGACGATAACGCTGGTGAGTCTGATCGGTTACTCCGCGATGGCTGGGATCGTGGGTGGTGGCGGGGTAGGCGACCTGGCCATTCGCTTTGGTTATTACCGCTACGAAACCCAGGTCATGATTGTTACGGTCGTGGCGCTGATTATTCTGGTGCAGGTCGTTCAGGTGCTGGGCGACTGGCTGGCAAAACGCGCAGATAAGCGCGACAGACACTGATCACTGTGCGTTAAGCCATTCGGCAACATCCTGCCATGTGCCGCGAAAGACGATTTTCGCGGCTTTCTTTTCCAGTTGATAGCGATACATCGGGTCGTAATACTCGTTGAGTAACGGCACCAGCCAGCCCATATGAGCGTCGGTGCTGCCTGTCGTCTGCTGTTCGCGCAGGGCAACGTCGAGCTGCGCGGTTAGCTCCGCAAAGCGTTGTAACCCCAGACGACGGCGGATGGCGAACAGGCCGTGATGCAGATAGTCACTGTATTCCTGCCAGCCCTGATTTTCCCCGTAAGCGTGGGTAAAATCGTGGTGCATGCGCACGAAATACTCCTCGCGCAGCCGTTCCAGACGCAGCTCAAAAGGATCGTCCACCACCGCAATGGATGCCTCGGTCATGCGCTCGCGCAGGCATTCGGGCAGATGGTTAGCGCCGATCATCCGGCCTTCATCTTCCAGCACCCACTGGCGCAAATCCTGTCGGCTGTCGGTTTTCAGCATTTCGACCGCCAGCAGGTTTTCGAAGCTCGCCTGGCTCAGCTGCGGTTCCACGGTACGTCCAAACGAGGAACCGCGATGATGTGCCAGACCTTCGAGATCCACGCCATTTGGCTGTTGTTGCACCAGTTGCGTTTTACCGTTCCCGGTACAGCCGCCAATCAGGACGATAGGTTTTTGCACCAGCGTTTCCGTCAGCTGTATCGTCGCCTGACGCAGTGCCTTGTAACCGCCTTTTACTAGCGGGTAGTCAATGCCAGACTCGTGCAGCCACTGCTGCACAATATGCGAGCGCTGGCCACCGCGGGCACAGCACAAGTATCCCTCCGGATGCTGGCGACAGGCTTCCAGCCAGGCGTTCATTCGCTGCTGGCGGGTTTCACCCGAGACCAGTTGGTGGCCCAATGCGAGTGCCGCCTCTGGTCCCTGACGTTTATAGCAGGTCCCGACGGCGGCGCGCTCGTCATCGTTCATTAGGGGGAGGTTGATCGCACCCGGCATCGCACCCTGTTGAAATTCGACGGGGGCGCGTACATCGATTAAAGGCGTACCGGCGAGCAGAATCGCGCGATAGTCCGTTCCATCGTTCATGTTCAGTCCTGAAAATACAAAACAGCAATGGAGGGGATTTTACGCGCCTGAAGAGGGGCCGGGGAAGGATAAAATCAACTCCCCGGCATTAATGGCTTATTTCAGCTTTGATTGCGCCCAGATAATTCCGCTGGCATATTCCGGCGGCAGTAGGGGAATTAACGCTTCAAGCGTGGCATTTAGACGTGCAGTATCGCTGTCGCTCAGGTTCAGGTGGCCGACCTTACGCCCTTCGCGCACTTCTTTGTCGTACCAGTGCAGATGGACCAGCGGCAATTTCAGCCAGTCGTAGTTCAGGTCGCTGCCAATCAGGTTTACCATCACCGAAGGATTGTTCACTACCGGCGTCGGTAACGGCAGGTTGGTAATGGCGCGCAGGTGCAACTCGAACTGGCTGATGCTGGCACCGTTTTGTGTCCAGTGCCCGCTGTTGTGCACGCGAGGTGCCAGTTCGTTAATCAGCAGACCTTCCGGGGTAATGAAACATTCCATCGCCATCACGCCGACATAACCCAGCGCCTGCATGATGGCGGAAAGCATCGCTTCGGCCTGTTCCTGTTGTCTGGCGTTAGCCTGCGGGAAGACCACGCTGGTACGCAGAATGCCGTCCTGATGCAGGTTGTGGGTCAGCGGATAGAAAACCGTGCTGCCGTCGTGTGCGCGAGCGCCTACCAGTGACACTTCGCCCGAGAAGTTAATGCCCTGCTCGACGATACACTCACCGTAGCAATCACCCGGCAATTGTTCCGTTTCATTCGCGTGCAAACGCCACTGACCACGACCGTCATAGCCGCCGACGCGACGTTTAACAATCGCCAGCTCACCCAGCGTGTCGAATACCGCAGGCCATTCGCTTTTCTCTGCCAGCAGTTGCCACGGCGCGGTTGCCAGGTTGAGTTTGTCAAAAAGCTGCTTTTGCGTCAGGCGATCGGCAATAATCGGGAAGACATCACGATTCACGAACGCCGGATGACGCGCCAGTTCGCGGGTTAACGCGGTTTCCGGCCAGCGCTCGATCTCAGCGGTAATGATGCTTTGCTGAAAGGGAACGGCGGCGGGTTCGGCATCCAGCCCGACTGGCCAGACCGCAATGCCCAGCGGCTCGCCGGCCTGACGCAGCATACGCCCTAACTGACCGTTACCGAGTACGCAGACCTGCTTCATGCCGCACCTCGCGGGTCCGGGTTCTCCAGTACCTCATCGGTTTGTGTTTTGCGCCAGTCACTCAGACGCTGATGTAATGCTTTGTCGTGTGTTGCCAGAATTTGTGCTGCCAGCAGGGCCGCATTTGCCGCACCCGCTTTCCCAATCGCCAACGTACCCACAGGGATGCCGCGTGGCATCTGCACGATCGAATAGAGGCTATCTACACCGCTCAACGCTGCGCTTTGTACCGGAACGCCTAACACGGGGACCAGCGTTTTCGCTGCAATCATGCCCGGCAGATGCGCTGCACCGCCAGCACCCGCAATAATGACCTGATAACCGTTTTCTTCAGCACTTTCGGCGAAGCTGAACAGTTTGTCAGGGGTACGGTGGGCTGAGACGACTTCAACATGGTGTGGAACGTCCAGCATTTCGAAGATTTCGGCGGCGAACTGCATGGTAGCCCAGTCGCTTTTGGACCCCATCACGATGGCGACACGCGCCGGATTATTGCGGGAAGACATGCGTCTAAAAACTCCTGTGGGTGTGCTTCACACTGCTTTAGAGGCGAGAGAGAATAGCACGTTTTAAAAACAAGGAAAACGATTGCGTTGCTTTACACTTCACTCTTCAAGCTGCCTCTTTGTTGGCTGCATCTGCTCAGCCCAGTCACTTACTTTTGTAAGCTCCAGGGGACTCACAGATTTGCCGCCTCGATGCAACTCGAATAGTTTTGTGTAAAGAGGAGTTGGGTATCTGCAGAATTAAAATGGAAAAGCGATCAGTTCAACGTCGTCAGGTGTGACTTTAATCATCGAACCTTCGGTATGCCAGGCACCTAACACCACGCGGAAAGCGGGTTGCGCATTGGCCGTGAGTTCGTGGACTGCCGGGCGATGGGTATGACCGTGAATTAACCACTGGACCTGATGTTTCTCCATTTCGGCAATGACGGCCTGTGGATTTACATCCATGATCTCCAGCGACTTGCTGCTATTGGCCGCTTTGCTGTTGGCACGCATCTTCGCGGCAATACGTTGGCGAATGAATAACGGCAAGGAGAGAAACAGTTTTTGTAGCCAGGGTTGATGCACTTTGGCGCGAAACGCCAGATAGCCCACGTCATCGGTGCACAGCGTGTCGCCATGCATGATCAGTACGTTGCGACCATACAGGTTGAGCACTTTTTCCTGAGGTAACAGGGTCATGCCGCTCTCACGGGCAAAACGCTTGCCGATCAGAAAATCACGATTGCCATGAATGAAAAAGCAGGGAACACCGGAATCCGTCAGCGCTTTTATCGCTGCGGCCATTTCACGATGTAGGGGATTGGGATCGTCATCGCCTATCCAGGCTTCAAACAGATCGCCAAGAATGTACAGCGCATCGGCCTTTCGTGCATCGCCGGCTAAAAAACGCAGAAAACCGGCGGTGATCGCCGGTTCTTCCGTGCAGAGATGGAGATCTGCAATAAACAGTGTCGTCACGATTACTCGCTGACGGTCACGTTTTCGATGATAACGTCTTCTTTTGGTACGTCCTGATGCATACCGCTGCGACCGGTGGAAACGCCTTTGATTTTATCAACGACATCCATACCTTCAACAACTTCAGCGAATACACAGTAACCCCAGCCCTGCATGCTTTCGCCGGAGAAGTTCAGGAAGTCGTTGTCAGCAACGTTGATGAAGAACTGAGCTGTCGCGGAGTGCGGAGCCTGAGTACGCGCCATTGCCAGCGTTCCACGGGTGTTTTTCAGACCGTTGTTGGCTTCGTTTTTGATAGCCTCTTTCGTGGCTTTTTGCTTCATGCCCGGCTCAAAACCGCCGCCCTGGATCATGAAACCGTTAATAACACGGTGGAAAATGGTGTTGTTGTAAAAACCTTCGCGGCAGTAGTCCAGGAAGTTTTTAACTGTTTCAGGCGCTTTATCATCAAACGTTTTGATTACGATATCGCCGTGATTAGTGTGGAAAGTAACCATTTTTGCATCCTGTTCCGATAGAGTGGTGCTTCGACCCTGGTCAGGGTCACATGATAGGGGCTTGTTATAGCATAACCGCAAGGTTCGATCACCTTGCAAAGTGTGCTGCTTCGGGGCCAATTTATAGGTATTATAGGGCTTTGTTATCCACACACGTCTACACGGAATCTTCGATGTTAAAAATCTTTAATACACTGACGCGCCAAAAAGAGGAATTCAAACCCATTCATGCCGGGGAAGTCGGCATGTACGTGTGTGGCATCACCGTTTACGATCTCTGTCATATTGGACACGGGCGTACCTTTGTTTCTTTCGACGTTGTTGCCCGTTATCTGCGCTTCCTCGGCTACAAGCTGAAGTATGTGCGCAACATTACCGATATCGACGACAAAATCATTAAGCGCGCTAATGAAAATGGCGAGAGCTTTGTGGCGCTGGTTGATCGCATGATTGCGGAAATGCATAACGATTTCGATGCGCTGAATATTCTGCGTCCGGATCTTGAACCGCGTGCTACGCATCATATCCCTGAGATTATTGAAATCACCGAGCAGCTGATTGCCAAAGGCCACGCTTACGTTGCCGATAACGGCGACGTCATGTTCGATGTACCGACCGACCCGAATTACGGTCAGTTGTCACGTCAGGACCTGGATCAGCTGCAGGCGGGTGCGCGTGTTGATGTGGTTGATGTGAAGCGTAACCCGATGGACTTCGTTCTGTGGAAGATGTCCAAAGAGGGTGAGCCGAGCTGGCCATCCCCGTGGGGCGCAGGCCGTCCGGGCTGGCACATTGAATGTTCTGCGATGAACTGCAAGCAACTGGGTAACCATTTCGATATTCATGGCGGCGGCTCTGACCTGATGTTCCCGCACCATGAAAACGAAATCGCGCAGTCCACCTGTGCGCATGACGGTGAATACGTCAATTACTGGATGCACTCCGGGATGGTGATGGTTGACCGTGAGAAAATGTCCAAATCACTGGGCAATTTCTTCACCGTTCGCGACGTGCTGAAATATTATGATGCCGAAACCATTCGCTACTTCCTGATGTCTGGCCATTATCGTAGCCAACTGAACTACAGCGAAGAGAACCTGAAACAGGCTCGCTCAGCGCTGGAGCGCTTGTATACCGCGCTGCGCGGCACCGACAAGTCCGTTGCCCCTGCGGGTGGCGAAGCCTTTGAAGCGCGTTTCATTGAAGCGATGAACGATGACTTTAATACGCCAGAAGCCTACTCCGTGCTGTTTGACATGGCGCGTGAAGTTAACCGTCTGAAGGGCGAAGATATGGCGGCAGCTAACGCTATGGCTTCGCATCTGCGTAAGCTGTCCGGCGTACTGGGTCTGCTGGAACAGGAGCCAGAAACCTTCCTGCAAAGTGGTGCGCAGGCAGACGATAAAGAAGTGGCTGAAATTGAAGCGCTGATTCAACAGCGTTTAGATGCCCGTAAAGCGAAAGACTGGGCGGCGGCGGATGCGGCACGCGATCGTCTGAACGAGATGGGTATCGTGCTGGAAGATGGTCCGCAGGGTACCACCTGGCGCCGTAAGTAAATCTCTCGATTGCCGGATGACGGTTAACGCCTTATCCGGCCTACAGGCATGCTTTTGTAGGCCGGATAAGACACCTGGTGTCGCATCCGGCACATTAGTGTTTCCGATACCACCACAACACCCCCATCATGACGGCTCCCGGCAGCCATACCCACATTAGCTCCGAAAGAATAACCTGATGCCCGTACGGCGTGGCATAGCGCGACAGCGCAAACGGCGCGACCTTAATCACCTGCCACGGCGCAAAGAAACGTTCATCTGACCATGGCCACAGCCAGCCAACGCCTTTCCCTCCGGTTGTCACTGAATCCAGCAAACTGTGCGACAGCAATGACACCGTCAAAAATAACCAGCAGCGTATTAGCCCTGCCTTAAACCATCGTCGGCCAACCATGAGACAGAGCAGTGGAACGACGAAGGCGAACAACAACGAGTGGGTAAATCCGCGATGGCCGAAGACGTTACCGTAAGCAACGCCAAGCTTAAATGACAGAACGTCAGCGTCTGGCAGCATCGCCAGAGCGATTCCGGCAAACAGTAATCGCACAGGGATGACTTTAAGTCCGAGACCTAACCCTAAACAGAGTGGAACGGCAGCGTGGGTAACGATTGTTGGCATGATGATCGCTTCGTGTGAAAAAACAGCATGCTAACAGGCCACGATGAAGTGGGGATGAAGTCATTATCTGAAAATGGGGGAAGTGGCCGGATAAGGAACAAACCGTCATCCGGCACCTGGGATCACGCGACGACGTTAATGCTGTGACCTTCAAAGCTGACGGTCTGTCCGGCAACGATTTTGCAGCGCTTGCGCGTTTCAACAACACCGTCGACCTTCACTAACCCTTCGCCAATCGCAATTTTTGCCTGGGCACCGCTTTCGCTCCAGCCTTCCAGCTTCAGCAAATCGCAGAGTTCAACGTGAGGGTGTTTACCCAGTGAAAATGTGGCCATCTTAAACGTCCTTTACATCATGATATTCAACACACGCCTGCAGCGTGTTTTCGATAAGCGTGGCGACCGTCATTGGGCCAACGCCACCCGGCACCGGCGTAATATACGACGCACGTGCGGCAGCATCCTCAAAAACTACATCGCCAACAACCTTACCATTCTCCAGACGGTTGATGCCGACATCAATCACAATTGCACCTTCTTTGATCCACTCACCCGGAATAAAACCAGGTTTGCCAACGGCAACAATCAGCAAGTCGGCGTGCTCGACGTGGCGACGCAGATCCTTCGTGAAGCGGTGGGTGACCGTGGTGGTGCAACCCGCCAGCAGCAACTCCATGCTCATTGGGCGACCGACAATATTGGAAGCGCCAATCACCACGGCGTTCAGGCCATAAGTGTCGATGTTGTAGCGTTCAAGCAGGGTCACGATACCGCGTGGGGTACATGGGCGCAGGCGCGGTGCGCGTTGGCACAAACGACCGACGTTATACGGATGGAAACCGTCAACGTCTTTGTCCGGTGCAATGCGCTCCAGAACTTTGACGTTGTCGATACCCGCCGGCAACGGCAGTTGTACCAGGATACCATCGATGGTGGTATCTGCATTGAGCGTATCGATCAGCTCAAGAAGCTCCGCCTCGCTGGTGGTTTCAGGCAGGTCATAGGAGCGGGAGACAAACCCCACTTCGTCGCAGGCTTTGCGTTTACTTGCTACGTAAATCTGCGAAGCCGGGTTGCTACCTACCAGCACAACAGCCAGTCCTGGGGCGCGTAATCCAGCCGCTAAACGCGCCTGAACTTTTTGAGCAACCTCAGAGCGCACCTGCTGCGCAATCGTTTTACCGTCAATAATCTTTGCTGCCATCAGAGAGAGGATTCCGTCTGTTACGTTAAGTCGAAGGGGATGTGACTATTTTGTCAGAAGCGGGGCGTGCTGTCAGTTTTCGTTTGCGTTTTTACGTGCGGTGGTGTGTTCCGCGTAGCCCGTGAGGGCGGCAACAGGTGTTGGACGTTGGCGCGTGATTCATAAGCATGCTAATGAAACTTAACCTAAATGAAACAACTCATCACCCTGGTATTTTCATGGGTAATATCTCAAAAACCAGACTGTTAGGTCTTGTTATGGTCGTTTTTGCCTCATTTTCACCCGGAATTTTCTTAGGGTCCAATAAGAATAAGCCAGGGTTATTAAAAGGAATTACAGGTATTTTTCATTAATTGAAATGTTTAATTTATCCCTGTGACGAATTGTCATATTCGTGAAGATTAATTAGTGAATTAAATACTCAGGAGAGTGGGGGTACACATTTCGCTAATTCTCTCTCGATATATATCTTTACAGGACGCAGAGATAATTTGCCTGACATTTAATGTCGATAATGATTCAAACGGATCCCGCAGGACGCTGGAGCCGGATGTGTGTAATTCAAGGGAAATCCATGAAACGTAAATTAATGACCTCTTCTGTTTTTGCCAGCATGATGTTAATGGCGGGCGCAGCGGTGGCGGCAGATCCGGTAAGCGTGAGCGGCGGTACGGTTCACTTTGAAGGTGAACTGGTCAATGCAGCCTGTGCGGTGAGCACTCAGTCAGCCGACCAGGTTGTCACATTAGGCCAATATCGTACCGCCAGCTTCACCGCTGTCGGTGACACCACGGCGCAAATTCCGTTCTCCATCGTGCTGAACGACTGTGATCCGAAAGTTGCTGCGACTGCTGCTGTTGCTTTCTCGGGCCAGACGGATCTTACCAACAACAACCTGTTGGCTATCTCCTCCTCAGATAACAGCACCACGGCGGGCGGTGTAGGGATCGAAATCCTGGACAACACGTCCACCGCACTGAAGCCAGATGGCGCGACCTTCTCAACCGCTCAGGCGCTGGTGGAAGGTACCAACACCCTGCGTTTCTCCGCGCGTTATAAAGCCACTGCAACCAGCGCTACGCCGGGTCAGGCAAATGCGGATGCGACTTTCATCATGAAGTACGAATAAGCCGTTTGATTCTCGCAGGGATGACTACCGCCTCATGGGATGAGGCACTATCCGGGGATGATGAAGGATGTGGCAGATGATAGGGAAAGGCGTAGCGCTGGCGGGAATAGTCTGCGTAATGCCGGCGTTTGCACACACAGTAATACTGGAAAGTGGCCGTCTTCATTTACGTGGGCAGTTGGTTAATGGTGCCTGTACGGTTGCCACCGACAGCCAGAGTTTACGGGTGCAAATGGGGCAGTACCGCACTAACGCGTTCTCCGGGACGGGAAGCTTTGCCTCTACCAGCGTACCGTTTTCGCTGCGCCTGACGTCGTGCAGTGCTGATGTTTATGACCACGTGGGGATTGCCTTTGCGGGCGTTACGCCAGCCGAAGATCCACAGGTCTTTCTTGCCAGCGGTGATGCGTCTGCGGCTTCGGGTATTGGTTTAGCGTTATTTGATGAGCGACAGCGACAAATAATTCCGAATGCGCTGCCGCTTCATTATGCCCCGATTTTAACGCAAGAGATGACGTTTCATTTCACTGCGCGCTATCGGGCTGTCTCGGAATATATAACACCGGGAACGCTTCGTTCAGATGTGTGGTTTACGTTGGTGTATCCCTGATTTATTTCCTAACGATAATCACGCCAAAGGTATTTGTAGCTATGTTTAATTATCTAAAATCAGGCTTTATCATTTTACTGGCCTTATTTTCTGCCACCAGTGTGCAGGCATCTGGAGGAATTGCATTAGGTGCAACTCGTGTTATTTATCCTGCCGAGGCCAAACAAACGTCCCTCGCCATTAGTAATAGTGATACCAAAGAACGTTTCCTGATTAATTCATGGATAGAGAACAGCGCAGGCGTCAAAGATAAATCGTTTGTGGTCACACCGCCGCTGTTTGTCAGTGAACCTAAAAGCGAAAACACGCTGCGTATCATCTACGCGGGCGAGCCGCTGCCCAAAGACCGTGAATCACTGTTCTGGATGAATGTGAAGGCTATTCCGTCGGTCAATAAAAACAGTCTTGAGGGAAAAAACGTTCTGCAACTGGCGATTTTGTCGCGTATCAAACTTTTTGTCCGCCCAAATAATCTGCCACAAATCGCGGAAGATGCACCAGGCATGCTGCAGTTTTCCCGTACCGGCAACCACCTGAAAATCACCAACCCGTCAGCGTATTACGTCACGTTGGTCAATCTCAATGTCGGAAATACGAAGATTGATAACGTCATGGTTGCGCCAAAAAATGACACGCAGGTCCTGTTGCCGACGGGTGTTCAGGGAAACGTTACATTCCAGACGGTGAACGATTATGGCGCAGTAACCACCGCTAAAACGGTTAGCGTGCGTTGAGAAAACGATGAATAAGACAACGTATTTTCCTGGCCTGTTACCGGGGGTTACGCCACCGCTGGCGGGGGTGGCGTTGTCCACGCTGGCCGCGCTCTTTCCCTCTTTTAGCCACGGTGAAAGCTATTTCAATCCGGCATTTTTATCTGCGGATACCGCTACCGTGGCGGATTTGTCTCGTTTCGAAAAAGGGAATCACCAGCCTGAAGGCGTTTATCGTGTGGATATTTGGCGCAATGATGAGTTTGTGGCCACCCAGGATATTCATTTCTCCACCAGCGCGGGGAAAGCCGGAGAAAAATCCGGCGGGCTGATGCCGTGCTTTGATCTCGACTGGGTTAAACGCCTTGGCGTCAATATCACTGCGTTTCCGGCACTCAGTCAGGATGCGAACAATACCTGTATTAATTTGCCAGAGGCGATTCCTGGTAGCGAAATTGCCTTCGATTTTTCTACGCTGCGCTTAAATGTCAGCCTGCCGCAAGCCTCAATGTTGAACAGTGCGCGTGGTTATATTCCGCCAGAGGAGTGGGATGAGGGTATTCCGGCGGCGCTGGTTAACTACAGCTTTACTGGCAGTCGCGGCAGCGATACCGACAGCTATTTCTTAAGTATGTTAAGCGGCCTTAACTATGGCCCATGGCGGCTGAGGAATAACGGTGCATGGAACTACTCGAAAGGTGACGGCTACCATTCGCAAAGCTGGAAAAATATTGGCACATGGCTTCAGCGCGCGATTATTCCGCTGAAGGGTGAGCTGGTGATGGGTGACAGTAACACTGGCAACGACGTTTTTGACAGCATCGGTTTTCGTGGTGCGCGTCTCTATTCGTCTGACAGCATGTATCCCGACAGTTTACAGGGCTACGCGCCAACCGTCCGTGGGATTGCGCGTACCGCAGCGAAACTGACTATTCGCCAGAATGGCTACGTGATTTATCAAAGCTATGTTTCGCCAGGCGCTTTTTCAATAACCGATCTCAACCCCACCTCGTCAAGTGGTGACCTGGACGTAACGGTTGATGAGAAGGACGGCAGTCAACAGCGCTATACGGTGCCGTATTCCACGGTACCTCTGCTACAGCGTGAAGGGCGTTTCAAATATGACGTTGTCGCTGGGGATTTTCGTAGCGGTAATAGCCAGCAGTCTTCGCCATTCTTTTTCCAGGGAACGTTAATCGCCGGGTTACCAGAAGGTTACACCGCGTATGGCGGCACGCAGTTAGCTTCACGCTACACCGCACTGGTGTTAGGCACCGGCCGTAATCTGGGTGACTGGGGAGCCGTCTCTGTCGATTTAACGCATGCCCGTAGCCAACTGGCGGATGACAGTACGCATCAGGGGCAATCGCTGCGTTTTCTGTATGCAAAATCACTGAACAACTTCGGTACCAACTTCCAGCTGTTGGGGTACCGCTATTCGACGCGTGGGTTTTATACCCTCGATGATGTGGCGTATCGCAGTATGGAAGGTTACGAGTATGAATATGACAGCGAAGGGAATCGTCACGATGTTCCGCAGGTGAAGAGCTATCACAATCTGAGTTACAGCAAAAAGGGCCGTTTTCAGATCAACATTTCGCAGAACCTTGGCGATTACGGTTCACTGTATGTTTCGGGTAGCCAGCAAACGTACTGGAACACCTCAGATACTAATACCTGGTACCAGTTGGGGTATGCCAGCGGTTGGCAGGGGATTAGCTATTCACTCTCCTGGTCATGGAATGAATCAGTCGGGATCGCCGATACCGACCGTATCATGGCCTTCAATGTGTCCGTACCGTTCAGCCTGCTGACCGGGCGGCGCTACTCGCGTGATAACGCACTCGATCGCACCTACGCCACTTTCAATGCGAACCGTAACAGCAATGGACAAAACAGCTGGCAAAGCGGTATTGGCGGCACGCTGTTAGATGGGCGCAATCTCAACTACAGCGTTAATCAGGGGCACAGCAGCGCCAACGGGTACAGCGGGAGCGCTAACGCGAACTGGCAGGCGGCCTATGGCACGCTGGGCGTGGGTTACAACTATGACCGTGACCAGCATGACTATAACTGGCAACTCTCCGGTGGCGTCATCGGACATGCGGACGGCATTACGCTCAGCCAACCACTGGGCGATACCAACGTACTGATAAAAGCACCTGGGGCCCAGGGGGTGCGGATAGAAAACCAGACCGGCGTGCAGACCGACTGGCGTGGCTATGCGGTCATGCCGTATGCCACCGTTTATCGCTACAACCGCGTCGCGCTGGATACCAATTCAATGAATAACAACACCGATGTGGAAAATAACGTTAGCAGCGTTGTGCCAACGCAGGGGGCACTGGTACGTGCGGCGTTTGATACACGCATTGGCGTGCGTGCGCTTATCACGGTTAACCGGGATGGAAAACCGGTGCCATTTGGGTCGGTGGTACGCGAAACCACGAGCGGCGTCACTAGCATGGTCGGTGAAGATGGACAAATTTATCTCAGTGGTTTGCCGCTCAAAGGCAACTTGCTGATCCAATGGGGTGAAGGCGCAAACGCACGCTGCGAAGCGCACTACACCTTGCCTGAGGAGAGCCTGAAACAGGCCGTAACGCTCACCAACGTGACGTGCCAACGACCGTCGGCACGTCAGGGATAATATGATGAAACGACAAACCGGTTTGCTACTGGGAAGCGCTTTACTGCTTATAGCTAATACATCATGGGCGAAGGTCTGCCATAACTCGAACGGAACGCCAACGGACGTTTATTACGATCTGTCGAATGTTTTTAACAGCAGCAATAACCAACCGGGCCAGGTAGTGACATTGCCAGAAAAGTCAGGCTGGGTCGGGGTGAATGCAACCTGTCCGGCAGGGACGACGGTGAATTACACCTACCGAAGTTATGTGACTGAGCTCCCCGTGCAAAGTACGGAAAATAATTTTCAGTATCTGAAACTCAATGATTACCTGTTGGGGGCCATGAGTATTACAGACAGCTATGCCGGGTTGTTTTATCCCCCACGCAATTATATCCGCATGGGGAATCACCCAAACGTTTCCAAACAGCAGCCTTTTGGCGTGATGGATTCTAAGCTGGTGTTTAAATTAAAAGTGATTCGTTCATTTATCAACATGGTGCCGATCCCGCGACAGACGATGTTCAGTGTCTACGTCACAACCAGCACGGGAGATGCGCTGAGTACGCCGGTTTACACCATAAGCTACAGCGGCAAGGTGGAAGTTCCACAAAACTGCGAGGTGAATGCCGGGCAAATCGTGGAGTTTGATTTTGGCGATATTGGTGCCTCGTTGTTCAGCAAGGCGGGGGCTGGTAACCGGCCCGAAGGTATCAATACGCAAACGAAAACGGTCGCCATAAAGTGCACTAACGTTGCCGCACAAGCTTATCTGACCATGCGGGTCGAGGCCGAAAAAGCGTCCGGGCAAATGATGATATCGGACAACCCGGATTTAGGTTTTATCGTGGCTGACAGCAGCGGTAAACCGTTGACCCCCAACAATCTGTCCAGCACCATTCCCTTTCAGTTGGATGATAACGCTGCCGCGCGGGTTGGCATTAGAGCATGGCCAGTCAGCGTGACGGGCAATAAACCAGCAGAAGGGCCTTTCACCGCCCGTGGCTATCTGCGAGTTGATTATGAATAAGCAGAGAACAATGAGACGTCGTGCACTTTTCGTATTGATATCCGCAGTGTCAGCCAGTTCGCTATGCCAGGCGGATACCTCGCTGGGTGAGATTAATATCGAACTGCACGGCAATATCGTGGACTTTACCTGTGCGGTTATTGCCAGTGACAACAATAAGTTGGTTGAATTAGGTACCTGGCCAACAAAACAATTAAAGACCAGCGGGGATACGACCCAACCGGTTCCCTTTACGTTGAAACTTGAAGGTTGCCCGCCGGGGTCGGCCTCGATAACCTTTTCCGGCACGCCAGCAGCGGGTACCACGTTGTTGGCGCTGGACGATGCCGTGATGGCACAAAAGGTCGCGATTGAATTGCACGATAGTGACCATACGCGATTACCGCTTGAACAAGCCAGCCAGACAGTAAACATTGATGAAAATGGCAATGCTATGCTGACTTTTTTTGCCAACTATATTGCGCTGGCAGATGGTGTTCAACCGGGGAACGCGAAAGCAGATGCTACGTTTATGATTAACTACAATTGACATCATGCGCTGATAATTCACTCCCGAACGACGCCTCGTCGGGAGTGCGATCACATTAATTCATGCATCTTGGCATAATCGATTAGCTCAACAATGGTATGTAGTCCGAGCTTGGAATAGATGTTAGCTTTGTGAGCACTGATTGTTTTATTACTCAATAAAAGTTGCTCAGCAATTTCTTTATTAGATAACCCGTTCGCCAGATAACGTAAAACCGTAACCTCGCGATTCGATAATGGCATGTCATTCAGCATGCCTTTACGTATATTAATA